>NZ_NPML01000022.1 GCF_002252565.1 Petroclostridium xylanilyticum | reverse complement strand
GAAAACAATCCTGAGTTTCCTCACTGGGGTGCCAAGCAAGATACCAACGGTAATATGATAAAATGGTTTGGCTGGAAGATGCACGCCGTAGTTGATACAACAAGCGGTATACCATTAGGGTATATCATAACCCCTGCAAATATAGCAGATATGGTAATGGCAATACCACTCATGAATAAGCTTAAAGAAGATTATGAAAACTTATTCAAACCATCATATTACATTATGGATACAGGCTATGATACACCAGCCATCTATCAGCATGCCATATTGCTTGGTGCTCAAGCCATCATATCCATTAATTGGAGAAATACAAAAATTCCGCCTGAAGGCATCAACTGGGAAGGTCAACTTGTTTGCACCATGAATTTTCCATATGTGAATGGCGGCAATGATAATGGAACCATTCGGTTATTATGTCCTCATACTTGCGGAAAAGCTAATTGTCCTATGGGTTCAAATTGGTGTACCACTGCAAAATCAGGGTATGTTGGCAAGGTTAAAATCAAAGACAATCCAAGGTTTATTTCTTATCCATTACGAGGAACAGAAGCATGGGATAATCTATATGACGAAAGAACATCTGTTGAACGTTTCTTTGGTAATGGAAAAGAAAACTATGCTTTGTATAATCTACGAGTAGCAGGATTAAAAAAAGCAAAAGTATTTGTGGACTTGACCTGCATTGCAATTATTGCTGCAAGAATTGCAAAAGCAGAACAATCAAAAAATATTGCAGCTTAATAATTTAATTATCAAAGAACAGGAGATGATATTTCATTAATTTAGAAACTTCATAATTGTGGATAACTATCTATTGCAGGGATAGTCTACCCTTTTTTGCACATTTTCAGTTATTTTAGCAAATGTTATCCACATTCTTGATTTTTGAATTATGAAATATCCTCAATTTATTAAAAGAAAAGAGGCCGGACATTTCAAATTATGTACGATATGGATAGGCAGAAGGGGTGATTACTTGTTAATTGGTGAAATTGTAAGAATTAGAGAGAAAGATTAAGAAAAAGAAAATCTATAAGAAAAGGAGCTATTTACTATGAAAAGATGGAGTGTAAAATCATTTTTGGCAGGTATGGTTGTAATGGCAATTATTATGGGTTCTAACGGGTTTGCGCAATCCATTACAAAAACTATTGAAGTCTCACTGGATACGGTAAAAAAGATTGTAATTAACGGAGCGGACGTAACTCCTCTACAGGACAAACAGCCTTTTGTCTATAACGGTACGACCTATGTCCCGTTACGGTACATATCTGAATCTTTCTACAAAAATGTAGAGTGGGATGGCGTAACCGGCACAATCAGGATTGACGGTATTAAAATCAGCGAGGAAGAAAAGGATGCAATCTATAAAACTATTGACCTGAACTATCAACACATGGCCGAAAAGGATATAAAAGGTGTATTAGACGATTTGTCCGCAAAGGTAAGTGAGTATGCAAGGAATTCTACGCAGCAGGCCGTACAATACATGTTTGATAACTATGTACTGGATTTTAAACTGATAGACCGGGAGATTCTGTCTTATGATGGAAACACATGTGAAATAAGGGTTGTTACCGAGGTCAGAAAGCTGGAAGGTGAATTATATTATACTGATAACAGGAATACTTCCATTCATAAGCTTATAAAAGAAGATGGCAAATGGAAATTCCTATATTCTGTTATAGAAAAATTAGAGATGTTGCCGCTGTAATCTAATAAAGTCATATGCTGCTTTAAGTTGTGAAGAGATTTAGAAATTGAAATTGTTTAATTGAATCGGCCTCTATCATCATGAGGAGCGGCAGTTGACCGCTCCTCTCGGGAATGTAAATAATTAAGTGTATTTGATTTATCTAAGTCCTTCTTAAGCAAGAGGTTTAGATATTCATTTAGTTTACAGAATATTACAAGTACATCTTTACATTAGATAGTATTGCCAATTTTGTTCAAGTTTATGCATACATTTGAATAATTTTGGCAATAATTTTGAAGGATATCAAGGGGACGGGGTTGTTGACACCTTTATTTCGAGATGATATTCTTCGAAATGGAGGTGTTTTGGCATGGCAAGACATGCATGAGAAAAAAGCAGCAGTGGGATATATCATATTATGCTAAAAGTGATCAATCAACAAGACATTTTTGAAGATGATAGGGATAGACGCATCGGACATACAAAGATTAGATAGCGAAAAAAGAAGTAGTATTTTGAAGAAATCCAAGGAAATAGAGGAATTTTCTGTTCTACAGATATCAAGAGTAACGGGTATTAATAGGGTTGCTGTCAGTAAAGCTTGACAGTGAGAACCGTCGCCGTTGCTCTTCATTAAAAGAAAATCAAAGATTATTGAGGGAGGTCAAACAAATGGTAAAAGCATTAGTTGAGAATAGTAATTTTGTTAACTTAACAAATGAGGAACTGATGGTTGTTGATGGTGGCGGTTTTTGGCAAGTTACGGCTGCAACTGCTGGTGCGGTTTGTATTGGGATAGCTCCGGTTGTTGGAGTAGTGGCAGGAATAGGTGGTAGTGTAGTAGGCACACCAGTTGTTGGAGTAGCTATAGGTGTAGGTGCAGCATCAGGTATGGTAGCTGCAGGCGCAAGTATGTTAGATTGGGCTACTAAATAAATAAGTTTATATATGGAGAGGAGATATATTATGGAACTGTGCATTGGTAATAATTTTATAGAATTAAATGAATATTCATTAGGTCAAATTGAGGGGGGAACCTTCTGGGGAGTTGTAGGCGGTGTAGCTACAGTTATCGGAGGAGTTGCAAGTGTAGTTGGGGGTGCAGCATTGATAGCTGCTCCTGAACCAACAACTGCAACAAAGTTTGCTGGTGCTGGCATGATAGTTGGTGGAATAGCCGCAGTTGGTGGTGGCCTTGCGACGATAGCAAGTAATATCTAGTAACGATTACAAATAGTATATGTTAAAATGTTAAAGAAAGAGCCTTATAATTTTAGATGTCATTGTTTATCAAGTAAGATAGATGGTGATGACTAAGATAAGGTTCTTTCTTGCACATTAATTATTATTAAATATCAAGAATCGTTGTGACGATAAACTAATGTTTTGTCTGAAACAATATAGGAGAGATGAAATGTTTAAAGATAAATTTAAAGCATACAAATTTTCGATAATTGTAAGCATTTTCAATTCAATTTTAACAGGGATATGCTATATATTATTTGAAATACCTGCAATGGGGATAGCATTTATTATAACTAGTATTGCAAGTATAATTACTATTATTTGTTATAATATTGACAAAAGAAAGAAATAATGTGGAAGAAGAGGAAGTTTAGTAATACTAAGATATTTGTCTGTAAATGATCTGCTTGAACTTGATGAATTTTGAAAGTTTGTCAAGGGGACGTATCAAGGGGACGGGGTTGTTGACACCTTTATTTCGAGATGATATGCTTCGGGGTAGTGTCAAAAGTTCTATGAAAACATGAAGTTGAGCTACCAATAATAACAAAAATTGTAATGTTGTACATTGAGATTTAAATACTGAAGATTTGCACGAAGAAGGAATGTGCCATGGCATGTTCCTGAATGGCGAGGTACTATCTAATAGACCTATGGAGTTTATGGATAACCCGCCCGGGGCATGGATAACCTGTGCACAAAGCATTGACAACGAAAAGCATGTTGCCAACACTTTGCACACAGGTTACCCACACCCCTAAAAGCAGCGGGTTACCCACAAACTCCACAGGTCCGGTGACTACTGCTATATCATTTTTTGATTTATTTATATAGAGAAAATGATTAAGCTGATTGTTGTGTTTTAATATAGGCCTGTGACATCTTAATAAGTATCTGCCATCTGGCAGGCATATTGGGAAGTGCAGATAGTTCTTCCAATACTACTGGAACTTTACCTTCCAATGTTGAGTGTGGCCTTAGAAAATTAAAATAGGCAACAAATAGGGTTAAGAACGACACAGAACCATCAAAACTATTGAAACCATTGGTAGGCCTGTAATCACGTTTGAAGGTGCGGTTGAGTCTCTCAATAATTTGTTTGAGAGGGCGGTATTCCTCAGAGACAGGATCATCATTAGAAAGGCCGATAACCTGCTTGATATCAAAGTGAATACCGTATTGGGCGAAGTAATGCTGAGCTAGTATATAGATGGGGTTACCATCAAAGATTAGAGTAAGATCATCAGGTATGTTTTCAAATTTGGATAGGGTATCGTCCAATGCCTTGATAGCAGTAACAGTATCTCGATTAGGAGATACCGGATAAGAGAGAATAATCTTTTTTACCGCATCAAAGATGAAGAACACATAATGCCATTTACCATTAACCTTGATATACGTCTCGTCGCCACAGATGGAGCCAGACGGGCTATACTTGTAGTTGTCGATAAAAGGCTTAATATTACGGGCAACAGCATCTGCGTAGTTTAGTACCGATTGGTGGGAAACACTTACACCATGGACTTCACGCATCAATGCAGCAGTCTGCCTTGAAGACATACCGAAGTTTACGTAGTAGGTAAGGATAAGACCAAGAATGTGAGGAGAAACAGATAATCTTGATAAATTCACAGTATTGGGCTGCGAGGCTTTCTTTGCAAGAGGTTCAAAATCAATATTAAACTCTCTATAGATGTAGTGCAGCTTAAAGTCATGGGGATTAGCTTCATAACGTAGCTTTTCTTCAGCAGACATTGAGTTAAGTTTGTTAAGGTAATATGGACATTTAGGATTCTTACACTTATGGATATTAAAGTCCTTACGCTGCTTTTGTTGAGTAAGAACCTTACCACAGTGAGGGCAGCAGAATAAAAGGTTTTTGAGATAGTAGTTCTTCTTATTGAAGGTACACTCACAAACCTTGCATAAATACTGACCTCTGCCACCTGTATTATCGTACAGGTAATCATGAGGGGCATTACATCTGGGGCAGGTTATAGTTTCAGGGACAGTAGAAGGTTTCCTTCTCTTCACTGGGGTAATGAGTTTGCCAGTAGCTTTAAGCTGATCAGCAATAAGCTTTTTGTAATCAAGTTTCTCAAGGGTTTTAATAATAGGCATTTCATCTACCACAAGCTTACGGTAGGGTTTTTTAACAGGCTCATCGTAATACTTGCGGGGAGAGTGTTTGCCAAGAACGCAACACATAAGATATATAATAATTTGATATTGTAATTGAATGTATAGTAGTAAAACTGATATAATGTTGTTCAAAGGTACTTATCTCCTTTCTGGGGTGTTAGTCTTCACAACAACATTATACCAGATAAAAGGGGGAAAGTACCTTTCTCTTTTCAAATCTATACATTCTCAATTTCCAATTTTATAGGGGTAAGATAAATTTTAAATAAAAGTCAATAAAATCAAAGGGTACAGGTCAAAAGTTGATAAAATTTTTGACACTACCGTATACGGAGGTATAGTTGAATTATGATAGCAAATAATTCTATGGTAGAATTAAATGATGTAGAATTGATGTCACTTAACGGTGGTAGTATTAATGATGTGGATTGGGTAGAGTATGGCGTGGGGATCGCTGTAACAGTTGCTGCAATAAGTGTTAATCCAGTTTTTGGAGCAGTGGCAGGTATAGCAGTAGCTACTGCTATAGTAATTGATACTGTTTATGACAATAATTAAGTTTCTAAATTTCTAAAATAATAAATGCTGATTGTTTTTAATATTGTAAGATAGATTAGAAATGGTGATATCAAGATTCTTGATGATATTTCACCATTTCTAATACCTGTTTTGTAAACCATAATGTTATGAGCTAGGAGAGGACAGAGTGTATAAAAATTCAATAATGGAAAGATTAGTAGTATTTTAGTTAATTGTAACCTTCTATAGATAAAAAAGGACAAATTCTTACACGACCTGTTGTCCTCAAATCCGTGTTACATGTTAATATTTTTTATTGAAATTGTTTATTCTGAGATAAAAACCGAGGTGGTATCCTATGTGTATTCAAAAATGTGAAAAATGTTTTGCTAAATTTAAATGGTCTCAAATTGAAATTTCATTATTAAAAAGTTATTCACCTATTGTATGTCATTATTGTGGTAGTAAATATATTATTAAAAGAACATCACGAGTATTAGTGCTGCTAAGTTTAGCTTTTCCCTTTCCCTTAACTTTATTTATACACCAATATTTTGATTTAGGACTTATTTCAATTGGTATTTATTTATTATTATCAGGCTTTATATTTTGTGTAGCACCTTTTTTTGTAAGATATAATTCTGACCCATATTCAGCAGGTGTAAGATAGGGAAAAATTGTTTATTACTTCTCACTTAAGGCATACTATAATGAAAGCATCTCTTAAGGGAGGTAAGGATATCAAGGGGACGGGGTTGTTGACACCTTTATTTCGAGATGATATTCTTCGAAATGGAGGTGTTTTGGCATGGCAAGACATGCATGAGAAAAAAGCAGCAGTGGGATATATCATATTATGCTAAAAGGGATCAATCAACAAGACATTTTTGAAGATGATAGGGATAGACGCATCGGACATACAAAGATTAGATAGCGAAAAAAGAAATAGTATTTTGAAGAAAGCCGCAGGGTGTTCCCAAATATGCGACACTTCAGGGTACAACCAACAAGCGGTATATGGGAGAAGTCAACGGAAGCAATAAGCACTTCTCCTTCTCCATACCGGCACGGCAGGAAAGCCACAAGCTCCATCTGTTTGAAAGCGCCATTGACCTGCTTTCCTACGGCACGTTGGAACTGCTTTCTGGCAGGGACTGGCTGCGGGAAAACTGCCTGTCCCTTGCGGGAATTTACAAGCCGAAAAAGAATGTAGAGGAAAGCACCCCGCCTGCCGCACTCATGCAATACTTAAAAGATTTCCCGCAAATCAATGAAATTGCTTTGCATCTGGATAACGACACGGCCGGACGGCTGGCAGCAAAAACCATCCAGACCATCCTCCCGCCCTCCTACGCCGTGTCCGATGAGCCACCCGAACGCGGAAAGGATTATAACGACTATCTGAAAATTGTATTAAGAATACGGCAGCCGCGGGAGCGCGAATAAGCTGAAAGTAAAGTTTTATTTACGGCATGTTATCGTTGAAATAAAGGTGATAGCAAGAATAAAATAAAAAATATTTTATTTTGCACTCTGCATGGTTGATTTTTCAGCGACATCATACTAAAATTAAAACAATGGAGGTGGTAAAGCCATGAAATACTACGAACAACTTCTGGAAAAAGGTTGTTTTACATGGGATGATGTTACTGAAATGGTCGGCAATAGAAACAGTGCAAGCAGTCTGATACAGAACTACCTGAAAAAAGGTTATATAAAAAGCGTAAAAAGAAATTTGTATGTTGCCATAAACCTTGCGGACGGCGAGCCGGTTGTCAACCGATATGTGATAGCCAGCAATTTGACGGAAAGCGCATATATATCCCACCATACCGCTTTAGAATATTACGGATGCACCAATCAAGTGTTTTATGATGTGTATGTATCCTCAAAGACAAAGTTTAATACGTTTGAATTCAACGGTTTAACCTATCGTTATCAAATGTCCCGTATCAACGAGGGTATTGTAAAAAAACCGGACGGCACCCGTGTAACTGATTTGGAACGCACTGTCATAGACAGCATTAATGATTTTGAGAAAATCGGTGGGTTGGAAGAACTGCTTCGAAGCCTTGAAATGATGCCGTATACGGATGAAACAAAGCTACTTTGCTATCTGAAAAGCTACGATAAACAAATCCTGTTTCAGAAAACAGGATATATCCTGGAGCACTTCAAGGATTCCCTGAAAATATCGGATACGTTTTTTAAAGCCTGCGAAGCCGAAATATCAAAAAGTGTACGATACCTGTACCATGGTTTGGAAAAGGAAAAATCCATATATAACAAAAAGTGGAGGCTGTTTGTGCCGGAGAAGCTTTTAGCCCTCACATCGGAAGGAGGCAATGAATTTGTCTGATTATGATAAGCGCAAGCTTGGAAAACAGGCGCGGGAATTAGGGTTTATCCGCGATACATTAGAAAAAGTGTTCCGGTTGTCGGAAATACTGAAATATATAAACAACGATCCGTTACTGCGTGAAAGCCTTGCTTTAAAAGGCGGAACGGCAATCAATATGACTATTTTCAACCTGCCGAGGTTATCTGTAGACATTGACCTTGATTACACGCACAATGGTTCACGGGAAGAAATGTTTGAGGAACGCCGAAAAATCTCGGACAGCATCATCAAATATATGGCGATGAGCGGATACGAAGTAAGCCCTAAATCAAAATCCTCCCACAGTCTTGATTCTTATGTGTTTTCCTATGTAAATGCTGCGGGCATGAAAGATAATATCAAGGTGGAAATCAATTATTCCCTGCGTTCCCATATTCTTCCCCTGGAACAAAAGTCAATTGAAACGCTTGGCATACTGGATTCTTTTAAGGTGAATTCTTTGGCTTCCATTGAGATATTTGCAAGCAAGATTGTTGCTCTGCTCACAAGAGCAGCAGCTCGTGATTTGTATGATATCAACAATATGATCTACTTTGGATTGTTTGATGAATCGGAGCTCCCTCTGCTGAAAAAATGTGCCATATTCTATTATGTTATCAGCGGTGAAGCGGTTTCTGAAACCTTCAATTTAGAAAAGATTGATGAGTTGACGGAGCATAAGATCCGGACAGATTTATACCCTGTAATCCGAAAAAAAGAGCGGTTTGATCTGACAGCGGCAAAGCAGCGGGTTATTGACTTTCTATCCATGTTTTCTGAACTCGATGATAACGAAGCAGAGTTTTTAAGAACATTTAAAAACGGTGAATATCATCCAGAATTGCTTTTTCAGGACGCACAGATTTTAGAACGCATCCGTAATCATCCGATGGCAATATGGAAAACACGAGGATAAACAGTGAAACCACAGGAACAGGAACTGCTGTAATGAGAAGTATTCATTGATTTAATAGCATGAAAAAAGTATAATATGGTCAGAATGTTGCTACAAGGAGCTGATACCGTGCAAATTAAGCCGTCCGCAAGCATCCGGCAGAATTACAACGAGATTGCGGCGTTGTGCAAGTCCACCGGGGAGCCTGTGTATCTCACCAAAAATGGTGAGGGCGATCTTGTGGTCATGGATATAGAGGCGTTTACTCGCCGCGAAAAAATGCTGAAGCTGCGCGAAGAACTGCTGGCCGTTGAGGAAGACCGTTTGGCTGGACGCACCGGAGTGACACCGGATGAACTGGACAGCTATCTGGAAAGCATTATTGACGAGGTGGAGCATGGAAAAGATGCCTCAAAATAAGGTGATTGTTTCCGACCGTACCCGTCAAATGTTGGCGGGCCATGTTCGGTTTCTGGTACAGAAAAATCCATCTGCTGCCCGCAAGGTGAAAAACGACCTGATGGATGCTATCTGTTCCCTGCATCAAATGCCGGAGCGTTTTCCATTTCAGGAGGCAGAATTTATCCCTCCGAATAAATATCACAAGATGTGCGTAGAGAAATGATATTTGATTTTGTATCAGATTAAGGATCAGACGGTATATGTTGATTATATCGTGGATTGCAGGCAGGATTATGGGTGGTTGATACGATAGATTATCATATATCACAAGTAAGTAATAGCGAAAATTTAAATAAACAAAGGTAAGAGGGTGTATAGTGTATGGAAATACTGATGCTGGTTTTAACTGTTATTGGAACCATTGGAACTGTAATATCTACTATGGACGTATCAAGGGGACGGGGTTGTTGACACCTTTATTTCGAGATGATATTCTTCGAAATGGAGGTGTTTGGCATGGCAAGACATGCATGAGAAAAAAGCAGCAGTGGGATATATCATATTATGCTAAAAGGGATCAATCAACAAGACATTTTTGAAGATGATAGGGATAGACGCATCGGACATACAAAGATTAGATAGCGAAAAAAGAAGTAGTATTTTGAAGAAATCCAAGGAAATAGAGGAATTTTCTGTTCTACAGATATCAAGAGTAACGGGTATTAATAGGATTGCTGTCAGTAAAGCTTGACAGTGAGAACCGTCCCCGTTGCTACCCGTTAAATAGAGGAATAACAACTATTAACCAAACAATGAAATGCATTGCATACAATACCTGATAAAATAAATGTCAATGTAAAGGAACCCAGGTCTGCACAGGAACTTGACGATATATAAGTTTATGTATATGTTGGAGTTAATCCGTCTGTTCTGTGATATTAACCATAAAGGCTTCATTTGCGGCATAAAACAGTCTTTATGGTTGATATATATTCTGAAGTTACCCGGGGAATGGAAGAGAAATAAAAACAAATGAATTGGAGGTTGATTTTGATGACAAATGCAATGGCTTTACACAATATAAATTTTGTAGAATTGACAAGTGATGAGTTGATGGTAATTGATGGTGGAGTTGGTTGGGATGACTTGGGATTGTGGACAGCAACAGGCGGAGGAGCACTTATTGGAACTGCAGTTGGTGGTCCAATAGGTGGATTTATAGGTGGAGGTATAGCTTGTGTAGGCTATATATTAATAGATAAGGCATTTAAGTAATAGGAAGGTGAAGTTTATGAATGACAATTTTATTGAACTAGAAGATTTAGATTCTGTTAATGGTGGAGGCTTAGCTGGTGCTATAATTGGTGGAATTGCAGGTGCTGCTGTTGGAGTTGTAGGTGGAACAATTGCTTCTATAGCTACTAGAGAATACTCTGGTGAAACTCTTGTGAAATGGACTTATTCTTGCACTCTAGGGGGAGCAGGAATAGGAGCAATGATACCTACACCCTAAAAAATAATAAATTATTTTTTGAATTGTAAACTTTTGATAGCTTTACCTATTCTATAGTTGTAGAGTGTGTAAAGTTATCCGAACGAATATTTTAAAATGGTGATTTTATGTTTAACAATACGTTTATTAGGTTTTTTTTGTATTCACTTACATTTTCTTTAGGGATAGCGTTAACTATTTTAATTATTTCACGATTCTTAAAATTAGAGTTAAAATTAATTTTTATACCTACGGTAATAGGAATGTGTTTATTTTATAGTTTGATTATGGGTTTTTTTGGCAGCTTATATGCATCACCTTTAACTATTTCAATTGAACCCAAGAATATTGATAATACTCTCCAGAATATTTCAAGTAGCTTAAAAAAAGCAAAATATGAAAAAATTGAAAGTAGTAATCAACAGATTGTTTTTTCAACTAACAAATTTTCAGAATGGTTTTATGGTAAAGTGTTTATTAATATAAATAATGATAGAATCACAATCAGTGCTTCTCGATATTTGATTGACAAGTATTTAAAAAATTATTAGCAGTTTATTTTACTATACTATAGTTTTGCACTTTTGGCTGAAAGTCTTGAAAATAGCCATTTTTACATTAAGACACAAATGGCTTAAAATCAACACAGATAGGGGCACAGGTACGTTGTCTACTATCTCTATAAATTTTAGGGGAAGATTGGCAGATAATTCACCTGTCCTTCTGTCTACGCGTTTGTTCTGTGATATTAACCATAAAGGCTTCATTTGCCGGCATAAAACAGTCTTTATGGTTGATACATATTCTGAAGTTACCCGGGGAATGGAAGAAAAATAAAAACAAATGAATTGGAGGTTGATTGAAATGACAAATATAATGATTTTGAAAAACATGAATTTTATTGAGTTAACAAAGGATGAGTTGTTTTTGGTTGATGGTGGGGGTAAAAATAGCATTGATAATGCTATGGATGCTTTTGTGGGTATAGTTGCAGCCGGAGGTGCATTTGTTGCTGTTGCTTCAATACCTTTAACAGGTCCAGCAGGTGTTTACACAGCTATAGGGTTAGCCGGTACAGCTATATATAATCTTTCCTCTGCTTTAGAATAGTAATTTAATTCATTGTGTTACTATGCATTTAGTTTTTAGAGTAGTAAAAAAGATTAGGTTTAACGATGAATTTTGTGGTTTTATGGTAATTCCATAAAGTACCTTGGAAAACTGCTATTAATATTTTAGGGGGTTAAAAGTAATGGCTATTTATGCATATAATAACATGAACTCTTTAACTTTAGATGAATTAATGTACATTGAAGGTGGAGTACATTGGGGCAAAGTTACTGGTGGAGTATTAACCTTTGTAGGTTCTATTGGTGTTGCTTCTACTACTGGTGGAATAGGAGTGGTAGCGGGAATTGTTGGTGCTATATCAGGAACAGCAATGATAATTGATGGATTAAATGATTAAAAATAATTTTTTATACTAAAAGAGTGCATGTAATTTAGTTGAAGAATATTATGGAAAGGAAATTGCGGAAAGTTTAGAACCTGTTAGCGCAGCGGAGGAGAAGCCGCATCACTTGTTTGAGTATTAGCGAATTTGATACGGCTCGCAGCAAGTTTACAGGCTCTAAGCCTTGTAGCTCAGTCATTAGAATAATATTCTTCAACTAAAAATATACACCCATACTACAATATGTGTTTACATTATGTGAATTGATTAATTTGGCATAATACTTTGATTGTTATAAACCTTATATCTAAAATAGGTAAAGATAGCCAATGTTAAAACTATAATAATGTTTTGAATTTTTGTTTAAATTTGAGCTTAAATTCGATTGTATAATGAAGTAATCTATATATGCAAATATTTTTTAAAGGGATGATTTGTATGCGAAATTCAATACGAAAAAAAACGACAATAATAATTTTATCCTTTTTAGTTTTTATACTTCCTTACTTTATACGTATTTTAGGTTTAAAGCAACTTGGTAATATTTTTGCTTTTATTTGCTTTGGGACTATTCTTTTGTTGTTTATAAATGAAATTTTACTTAGATTATATGCTAAACAATTTGATAATGCGCAAGAAATTTACTATTGTTTTTCAAAATTTCTCAACTTGCTTATGCCCTCATTAGCACTAATAATATATATTGCTTTTATTTTTTTTATAGATATAACTTTTTTTTGGAATCGTATTTTAGGCATAATTGTTATTCTATCTATGAGTGTTTCTCTACTTATGTCCAATACTCTCTTGATAGGAGAACATTATATTGTTTATAAAGACAAAATATATAAGATAAAATCTATAGCATCCTATAAGATACAAGATGAGAAAATATCGTATCAATCAATAAAAAGGATTATTATTAAATTCAAACACCATGAACAAATAGAAATAAGAAGAGATCCTAAAAATGCAGATATTTTCATTAAATTGTTAAATGAAAAAATGGATGAATTCAAATTCTAGAAATGTCAGCCTGAGACGTATCAAGGGGACGGGGTTGTTGACACCTTTATTTCGAGATGATATTCTTCGAAATGGAGGTGTTTTGGCATGGCAAGACATGCATGAGAAAAAAGCAGCAGTGGGATATATCATATTATGCTAAAAGGGATCAATCAACAAGACATTTTTGAAGATGATAGGGATAGACGCATCGGACATACAAAGATTAGATAGCGAAAAAAGAAATAGTATTTTGAAGAAAGCCAAGGAAATAGAGGAATTTTCTGTTCTACAGATATCAAGAGTAACGGGTATTAATAGGGTTGCTGTCAGGAGAACCGTCCCCGTTGCTCCGTGAGAACCGTCCCCGTTGCTCTATTCCCGTTGCTCTATGAGGAGCGGTCAACTGCCGCTCCTCTCCATTTTCATGCTACTATCTACTGACCGCTGTTAATGTACTTCTACATTCCTGGCCCCACAGTTTCTTAAAATATTAGAAACTTTGTCAACGTTAGCTTCTTCTGTCCTCATACTCCAGAGAACTCTTCCCTGCCTTACTTCCCTTTCATATTCGCGTCCTGCTTCTTCAGGAATGCCAAGGTCAACCAAGCCACCTACAATACCGCCTGTAAGTGCTCCGGATAATAAGCCTGCAATAGGGCCGGCAGCTGCGATTACACCTAATCCCGGGATTACCATAGTCCCCATTCCGAGAAGCAATCCTGCTAACCCGCCTAATACTCCTCCGGTAACTGTTCCATCCGAAACATTATCGTTTATTCCACGGTTTTCATTGGTGAAAGTTCCGGTTTCTTGTGCACCTTGTTGGTTGTTATCCCTGGCGACAATAGAGATGTCATCTGTCCTCAACCCATTGTCTTTTATCTGTCTTGCCGCCTTTTCAGCAAGGTCATAGGAATCAAAAATACCTACAATTGTTTTTGCCATTGATTTTCCTCCTCTCTATAACATTCAAACTTAATATTTCAAATTTATTAAATTTTTATTCAAAAATGCCGATACACTTTTGTGGTTTACAAAAAAGTAGTATAATGATAACATATTTATGATATTTAGAGCGTATTTTGATAAAGGAGAGAAATATTTTGAAAAGCTTTAGAATAAAAATATTGGTAGCAGGTATAATTTGTATAATACTAATATTTTCAAGTACATTTGCCCAATCTGTTGAAAACAGCGGTATGGTTGCTTTACAGGAGGAAGCTGCCAAAAAACTGATAGCACTAAATCTGTTAAAAGGATATGATGATGGAAGTTTGGGATTGGAAAGACCTATCAGAAGAGTGGAATTTTGTGCTATTGTTTCAAGAATGCTGGGGTATGAAGAAAATCCTGTGCTGCCTTCAACCTTTCCTTTTAAAGATGTTAAGCGGGATTACTGGGGATATAAGTATATTGCTACGGCTTATGGGTTAAACCTGGTGATTGGTTTTGATGACGGGACTTTCAAACCGGACGAACAAATTACATATGCACAGGCAGTAACGATGCTTGTAAGGACTTTGGGCTATGCCGGAGATGTAAAAGGAATGAAATGGCCGGATAATTTTATGGAAATAGGCAATAACCTAGGCATTACAAGATATTTGCAGATTGATTACAACAAACCTGTTACAAGAGGCGAGATAGCGGTTATGGTAAGTAATTCCCTGGGCATTGAGCTTAAGTAGATTGGATGTGAGGTTATGTCGGTTAAAAATCTATTTATGATGATTTTTATGGTAATAGTTTTTCCAATAATTATTCTTTGCTATGATGCTAATGCTTTTTTTCTGATTATGTCAGGTATACTGATTTTTCTTTCTATAGGAGGCCTGAACAATTTGGTGGCACCTGCAGCAGAGGTATATGATGAAGATGAGATGGAACCAGAGGAAGTGGAAGAGGCTTTCTCAGAAATAGGAGAAGTGCTTGGCATTAATACCCGTAGATTAGGATATGGGTTTATTATCGCGATGGATTTGATGATCATTACTTATTTTGTATATTCATTTTTTATCGTCAATATACTTTTTCTAAAAGCAATTGCTATTATCCTTATTGCTGATTGGATGTATGATATTATTGGTGTTATTGACAATATGATAAATGCTAATGATAATGTGAATTTTGATGCCGGGGAAGATGATGAATTTACATGGAAGGATAGACTGTACGAACTGTATCTCTGGGTGCATAATATCGGGACAATAGGATTTATCGTTATTACGTTTTTCTTTAAATACTTTGGGTAAAAAGTTTACGGTTTACAGTTGCAGTATGAAAATAGTGGGGAGTGGACGGTGGGGAGTGGGGAGTAAAACTCACGCAACCGCTGCTCAAGCTATTTTCATCATAATTTGTGACCTGTAGAGGCAGGTCGTGGCGGTTAACAAGAATGAGCTAAGAATTTGATTTATAACAGTGAACCGTGACTGCAAACTATTAATGGGAGTTGATAAAATGAGAAATATTGACTGGACAAAAGTGAAAGCACTGGTTACATCATTTGTAAAAAACCACCAGGATCAAGTACTTGAGGTTATCGGAAAAGCTGCACAAACCATACTTATAGTAATACTATCTCTAATAGTTATAAAATTTGGTACAATTGCGATTAAAAAGTTTTTTGATAAACAAAGGGAATTCAAATACAAATTGGATGCTAAAAGGACGGATACACTTGCAACGCTTTGTATCAGTATACTTCGATATTCTGTGTATTTTATTGCATTAATCACCATATTAGATAATGTCTTTGGTATTACGCCCACTACCATTATTACTGCTGCCGGGGTTGGAGGCCTGGCAATAGGATTTGGGGCCCAAAATCTTGTAAAGGATGTAATTACGGGATTTTTTATATTACTTGAGGACCAATTTTCTGTAGGAGACATGATTACGATAGACGGCATGATGGGAACTGTAGAGGAAATGGGCTTGCGTATTACCAAAATAAGGAATTATACCGGAGATTTATATATTATTCCTAACAGTGAAATCAAAAAGGTAACCAATCATACCAGGGGAGACAAGGCAGCGATTGTAGATGTCTCCGTAGCTTATGAAGAAAATATGGACCTGGTGATAAATGTATTAAATAAAGTCTGTGAAACCGCAGCAAAAGAATTGACATCTATCGTAGAAGGTCCAACAGTGCTTGGGGTTGTAAATCTTGGAGATTCCGGAGTGGTAATACGGGTATTTGCCAAGACAATTGCCGGAGCGCATTGGGAAGTAGAGCGTCAGCTGAGAAAAAGGATTAAGGACGCGTTTGATAGAGAAGGAATTGAAATACCCTATAACCGCTTGGTAGTAATTAATAAAAAAGATTAGATAAAGATATAGATAAAAGGTGATGTACATGCCGATGAAATTAAATGTTGGAGATGTAGTGGAATTGAAAAAGCAGCACCCATGTGGAAGTAAACAATGGGAGATTTTGCGGGCAGGAATGGATTTCCGGATTAAGTGTCTTGGATGCGGACATCAGGTAATGATTCCACGTCCTAAATTTGAAAAAAGCATAAAAAAAATAATAAAAATGGCACAACCTTCATCCTAAACTCTCACTCTAATTCAGTGGAGGAGCTATAATTCATCAAGCATGGATTACCTTGAACCAATTTTGGGAGAAAGGGTTAGGGATGAGGGTTAAATGTTTGTTAAATTACCACTTTACATTATTCATAAAAAACAGTATAATATAACTAACGATATGCAAGCGTGTGCAAGAGGTGTGAAATGTCAGTTACCATTAAAGATATTGCCAAGATAGCAGGGGTAAGCCATTCAACGGTATCCCGCAGCTTGAATGACAGTCCGTTGATTTCAACAGAAACCAAGCAGAGGATACAGCAAATAGCAAAAGAGTTAGGGTTTGAATTTAATGCCAACGCACGGGGACTGAGTATCAGAAAAACGGGAACGATAGGTTTGATTTATCCTGAAGCTTTTGAGGACTTTAACGTTAATCTATTTTTTAGTCCACTGCATAACCATATCCGGAGGACACTAGAAAGAGAAGCTCTGGATCTTATCGTCGGATTCCCTAAGAACAGGTTTACCGGTGAAAGTAATATCCAGAAACTCATTAACCGAAAAAAGGTTGATGGGCTCATTATTGTGCATTCCAAAGTAGACTATTATGACTTGAACTATATAAAAAGTTCAAGAATTCCCTTCGTGTTTTTACATCAAAAACCTGCGCATATTGATGATGAAGTGGATTTTTTTTGCACCGACCATTTTAAAGGTGGCTATTTAGCCACAGACCATCTATTGAAGCTAGGATGTCGAAATATAATATGCCTATCTGCCGACGGAGAGGAATTTGAAATGAGAACAGAGGGATATAAAGCCGCACTTAACGATGCTGCTATACCTTTTAATGACAGCCTGGTGTTAAAAGGTGATTGTTCTTTTGATTCCGGATATAAAGCGATAAAACAAACTTCCGGAATATTAAAGAAAATTG
Organism: Petroclostridium xylanilyticum; assembly: GCF_002252565.1. NCBI lineage: Bacteria > Bacillati > Bacillota > Clostridia > Eubacteriales > Oscillospiraceae > Petroclostridium > Petroclostridium xylanilyticum. Next base: position 43,476 of record NZ_NPML01000022.1, on the reverse strand, counting down.
ACGGCATATTTGCCCAGAGTGACTTAATGGCATTAGGAGCAATACAGGCATTGCAGCAGTTAAATATTAAGGTTCCGCAGGATATAGCAGTTGTGGGATATGACGACATTGAATTGGGGACATATTTCTCACCTAAATTGACCACCGTACACCAACCAAGAGAAGAAATAGCAACACTGGCATGTGAACGCTTGATTGAGCTGCTAAGCGATAAAGCTAAAAAAAGAAAAGCAAAAAAGATTATCCAGCCCACACTGGTGATAAGAGAGTCTTGCGGATATGGACAATAAAAACTTTTATTACAAATGCACACGTATGCATAAAAGAAAAGATTTAAACAGGAAAGGGGTATCAATGAATGGAAAGAAAATGGTGGAAAGAAGCAGTGGTATATCAGATTTATCCAAGGAGCTTTTATGATTCCAATGGAGATGGCATAGGAGATTTAAGGGGGATTATCTCAAAGCTTGATTATATAAAGGATTTAGGAGTAGATGTTATATGGCTTAATCCTGTCTATAAGTCGCCTAATGATGACAATGGGTATGATATCTCGGATTACTATAATATTATGGATGAATTTGGAACCATTGCAGACTGGGAAGAATTACTGGAAGAGATGCATAAGAGAGGCTTAAAGCTAATTATGGACCTGGTAGTCAATCATACTTCTGATGAACATTCCTGGTTTATAGAGTCGAGATCATCTAAAGATAATGAAAAAAGAGACTATTATATATGGAGAAAAGGCAAAGATGGAAAAGAACCCAACAATTGGCGGTCATGTTTTTCACCATCAGCCTGGGAATATGATGAAAAAACTGGTGAATACTATTTGCATTTATTCTCCAAAAAACAGCCGGACCTCAACTGGGAGAACCCTAATGTCCGAAAAGAAGTATATGATATGATGACCTGGTGGTTAGATAAGGGTATTGATGGATTCCGAATGGATGTTATCAATATGATTTCCAAAGTAGAAGGATTACCCGATGCTCCTCGGAAAAATAATGATCCGTATCAAGATGGAGGACAATATTATTTAAATGGTCCCAGAGTCCATGAATTTTTACAAGAGATGAATAAAACAGTGCTTTCAAAGTACGATATCATGACGGTTGGAGAAACACCAGGTGTGACACCGGAAGAAGCGTTACTTTACGTTGGTGATGACCGTGAAGAACTTAATATGGTATTTCAATTTGAATTAATGGATATAGATGCTGGAGTAGATGGAAAATGGGATGTTGTTCCCTGGAAGCTGACTGATTTCAAAAGGATCATGACCAAATGGCAAAAAGAATTGCACAATAAAGGCTGGAATAGCCTGTATTTAAATAATCATGATCAGCCAAGAATGGTTTCTCGTTTTGGAAATGATACAGTTTATAGGACAGAATCGGCAAAGATGTTAGCAACGATGTTGCATACATTGCAAGGGACTCCTTATATTTATCAGGGAGAAGAAATTGGAATGACCAATGTTAAATTTGATTCCATTGATGAATATAAGGATATTGAAACATTAAATTACTATAATGAAACTGTGGTTAAAAGAAATGCAGATGTCCAGAAAATTCTGAATGCAATTTATATAAAAGGAAGAGACAATGCAAGGACGCCTATGCAGTGGAACAATGAGAAAAACGCAGGCTTTACAACGGGTACTCCATGGATTAAAGTGAACCCAAATTATAAAGAAATTAATGTAAAGCAGGCGCAGGAGGACCCAAATTCCATACTGCATTATTATAAGAAATTAATTCAATTAAGAAAACAAAATCTTACCATAGTATACGGAAATTATGTGCAAATATTAGAAGAACATCCCGAAATATATTCATATTTAAGATGTTTAGATGATGACAGATTACTTGTAATATTGAACTTTTCTGGTGAAATGCCAGTATTCAATTTGCCTGAAGAAATTATCTGTAAGGATAAAGAACTATTAATTTCAAATTATGATGTCGATGTTAAAGAAGAATTAAAAGGTTTAAAGTTAAGGCCCTATGAAGCAAGGGTTTACCGTTTAAAATAAAATTAAAATAAGGAGAAGTTTATAATGGGATTTTGGGAGACTCAAGAAAATGTGAGAGTTCAATGCACCGGTAAGATAGACAAGTTTTATCGTGAAGGAAATACGCTATTATTTTATAGCGAAAAGGCGGTACAGAGAGTAAAAGTACTTTCATCTAACTGTATCAGAATTACTTTTAGCTCCAAAAAAACTTTCTTAGATATCCCATCCTTTGCTGTAGTCAATGAACCTATAGAAGAGAGTTTCTCCGTCCAGGAAAAGGATGAGGCAATATTTATACGTACAAAGGAAATCACCGCAAGTATTGATAAACAAAATGGAAGAATTATTATATCCGATTCAAAAGGAAACATCATATCTGAAGATATTGACTACGGGTTTAGCTGGACAAAGGATACCGTAAAATGTAAAAAGAAAATGAGCAGCAGTGATCATTTCTATGGACTGGGTGAAAAAACGGGATACCTGGATAAAAAAGGCAGAAAATATGTGATGTGGAATACCGATGAACCTACACATACTCCTACAAAAGACCCTTTGTATAAGACAATTCCGCTGCTGATTACATTTAACGGACATTATGCGTCGGGGATATTTGTGGATAAGACGTGTAAGTTGTGGTTTGACCTGGGAGAAGAAAATAATGAATATTTTACTTTTGAAGCAGAAGATTTTGAGATGGATTACTACTTTATCTATGGTCCGGGTATAAAAAGGGTCATAAGCACGTATTGTGACCTCACAGGCAAAATGAGTTTACCACCCATGTGGGCACTGGGATACCAGCAATGCCGTTTTAGCTATTATCCCGAAGAGATGGTCAAAAGTTTGGCAGATTCCTTTAGGCAGAAGGATATTCCCTGTGATGTAATTTATCTGGATATTGACTATATGAATAAGTATCGTGTATTTACATGGAACAGCAATCGCTTTCCAGATCCCGAGAAGATGTTAAAGGAACTGAGGGAAAAAGGGTTTAAAGTGGTTACAATTGTTGACCCCGGTGTTAAAAAGGATGCTGAATATGATGTATATGTCGAAGGAGTAAAAAAAGATTTATTCTGTAAGCAGGTTACAGGAGAAATCTATCACGGTAAGGTATGGCCGGGGGTTGCTGCTTTTCCTGATTTCTCAAAAGAGGAGACACGCCAATGGTGGGGAGAAAAACATCAGGAATTATTGGGTAAAGGAGTTGCGGGTATCTGGAATGATATGAATGAACCCAGCGATTTTTCAATAGAATCCCAAGATAGGACGCTTTGTACCGTTCCAAATGATGTAATCATGGATAATGATGGACACCCAAGAACTTTTGCCAAGTACCATAATAGCTATGGATTTAATATGTGCAGAGGCACTTATGAAGGATTTAAGAAGATAAAGCCGAATGAAAGACCTTTTATGGTGACCAGGTCAGCCTATGCAGGCATCCAGCGGTATTCTTCTGTTTGGACAGGAGATAATCACAGTTGGTGGGAGCATCTGGCAGCATCCATGCCTATGCATATGAATATCGGTCTTTCCGGGGTGCCCTTTGTTGGAGGAGATGTAGGAGGATTTCAAGATAATGCTACTCCCGAATTGTTTGCCCGATGGATGCAGCTTGGGGCATTCACTCCCTTTTTTAGAGCACATTCATGTATAGATACAAAGCCTCATGAACCATGGGAATTTGGAGAAGAAGTAGAGGATATCTGTAGAAAATATATCAAGTTAAGATATAAACTGCTTCCCTACAATTATAACGAATTTTACAAAGCCAGTCAAACCGGGCTGCCCATCATGAGACCTCTGGTACTTGAATATGCAGATGATGAAGATGTGCATAACTTATGTGACCAGTTCCTGTACGGAGAAAGCATCATGATTGCCCCTGTATATCGACCATCAACAGATAAGAGATGCGTATATCTTCCTGAGGGGGGTTGGTATGACTACTGGACAGATAAGGTATATGAAGGAAAACAATATATATTGGTAGATGCACCGCTGGATACGCTGCCAATCTTTATCAAGTGTGGCTCCATTATTCCTATGGCTCCAGAAATGAATTATGTGGGCGAGAAGGTAGTGGATGTTTTAACACTGGAAATTTATCCTGACAAAGAAACCACATATTCACTGTATGAGGATGATGGACTAAGCAACAGGTATAAAGAGGGTGAATATCGTATTACGAATTTTGAACTGATGGTGAATCAGGATGGACTCTCTTTTAACATTACTCCAGTGCACAAAGGCTATGACGTCAAAAGGGAAAAATATGTGTTGAATTTTCATGATATAAATAAAGAGCCGGTAAAGATACAATGCACAGATGAATTTTCTTATTACTATGATGTGCACAAAAGGATATTAAGTATAACTTTAAAAGATGCAAAAACACAGCAGGTTATTACAGTTAATTACTAATACCTTTTAGTAAATAATCATCAAATATGTTAACGGACAAAGTCTTTTTAACACGAATTTAACAGTTTGCATTAAAAAACTCTGTTGACAAATATAAATCAGGCTGGTAAAATGTTAGACAATTATACTTAAATAGTAAAAAGCGATGAAAGAGGTAAAAAATATACTGTACTCTTAAGAGAGCCGGTGGTTGGTGCAAATCGGTGGGAGGTATATATAATAATCTCACTCTTGAGCTATACATCTGAAATTACAGTAGGATGTATCGGAATACTCCGTTATAGTATGAGTAACTTTATACTCACTGAGGCTACTGTTGTGAAACAGTAGTGAAGTAGGGTGGTAACGCGAAGAAGCATTCCTCGCCCCTGTACATGTGCATGTACAGGGTGCGGGGTTTTTTATTTATAAATTCGCTCAATATTTTGTTACTTGTGAACCGTAAACTGTGAACTATGAACTGCTTGGAGGTGATAAACTTGAAAATGACAGGAGCCGAGGCTTTAATCAAAGCATTGGAAAATGAAGGTGTTACAACAATATTCGGATATCCCGGGGCTGCTAACGCACCTATATATGACGTATTAAGCAGATCGAGTATAAGGCATATACTTACACGACATGAACAGGGAGCAGCCCATGCAGCCAGTGGTTATGCAAGGGTGACTAGAAAAACGGGCGTATGTATGGCGACTTCCGGGCCTGGAGCGACAAACCTTATTACAGGAATTGCAACCGCATATATGGATTCCATACCCATCATAGCCATTACCGGTCAGGTATCCTCGGAAATGATTGGCCGTGATGTTTTTCAGGAAGTAGACATTACAGGAGCTACAGCACCGTTTTGTAAGCACAATTATCTGGTAAAAAATGTAGAAGACCTGACGAGAGTAGTTAGCGAGGCATTCCATATTGCCTCTACCGGGAGGCCAGGACCGGTGCTAATTGACATACCTATAGATATACAGCTGGATGAAGTGGAATATCAACCTTTTAAAGTACCCGAAATAAGGGGTTATAAGCCAACCTATAAGGGTCATGCCCTCCAATTAAAGAAAATTGCTGAAGCAATTAAGGAAGCATCCAGCCCTGTGATATGCGCAGGAGGTGGTGTAATTACATCCGGCGCAACCAGTGAATTGATAGAACTTATAGAGTTAGTGGGTATTCCTGTAACAACAACTTTAATGGGAATAGGAGCTATACCGGCAGATCATCCGCTCTATCTTGGCATGTTAGGTTCCCATGGAGTTCATGCAGCTAACCAGGCTGTAACAAAGGCAGATCTATTAATTGTCATGGGAGCAAGAGCCGCGGATAGGGCTATTGGTAAAACTGATAAATTCGCAAGGCAAGCTAAGATCGTGCACATAGATATTGACCCCGCAGAAATAGGTAAAAACCTTGGGACACATATACCTATCGTAGGGGATGTTAAAACCATACTGCAGCAGCTGACAAAATATATTCAGACTGGCTACAAAGAACAGTGGGTAGCTACCGTATCCCGATGGAAGAATGCAAGATTGGCAAATGATAGTAAGGATAGTCTTGAAGATAACAGGTATGTAAATCCTAAATATGTATTAAAAGTATTGTCTGAAATTACCAGGGGTGAAGCTATTGTCGCCACTGAAGTAGGGCAGAACCAGATATGGGCTGCCAACCACTATTGCACTATCCATCCGGGAAATTTTCTGACTTCCGGAGGACTGGGGACAATGGGCTATGGCCTTCCGGCTGCAGTCGGTGCAAAGGTCGGGAGACCGGACAAAACGGTAATCGCAATTTCAGGAGACGGAAGCTTTCAGATGTCCATGCAGGAATTAGGGACAATGAGGCAGTGGGGCATTGAAATTAAAATAATTCTTTTCAATAATAACCGCCTGGGAATGGTGCGTGAGTTACAAAAATTAAAATACAAGTCAAATTATTTTTCAGTAACGCTGGAAGGAAGTCCTGATTTTATAAAACTAGCTTCAGCTTATGAGATACCGGGAGAAAAAATTACACAAAATAGCAAAGTAAGAGAAGCGCTCGAAAGGGCATTAAACTATAAAGGGTCCTACCTATTAGAATTTCAAGTGGATCCTGAGGAAAACACACTATGATGGGGAGGTATTTTAAAATGGCGAAACATACTTTAGCTGTTCTCGTAGAAAACCATCCAGGGGTACTATCAAGAGTAGCCGGATTGTTCAGCCGGAGAGGTTTTAATATAGACAGTCTCGCGGTTGGAGTTACTGAAGATCCTAATGTATCCAGAATGACAATAGTAGTTGACGGAGATGATTATACTGTAGAGCAGGTGACAAAACAGCTCAATAAACTTATAGATGTAATTAAAATAAGACAGTTGGATACAGCGGATTCTGTAAGCAGGGAACTTGCACTCATAAAAGTAAATGCAAATTCAACGACGCGTTCAGAAATTATCCAGATCGTTGACATTTTTAGAGCGAAGATTGTAGATGTATCCAAAAATACCCTTACCATAGAAATGACAGGCTCAGGAGATAAGATAGCCGCTTTTGAAGAAATGCTTAAACAATTCGGAATTAAGGAAATGGTAAGGACAGGAACCATTGCGATTGAAAGAGGGAATCAGGTAATTAAAGCGGAAGGCAGTGGTGAGACAGGAGTAGGGAGTGGGGAGTAAAATCCCGGCATAAAAAATGATGAAAATACAATAATATTTAAAAATATAGATGGGGAATGCGGATAGATTTGAGAAACAGAGGAATACTTTTCACTACGCACTATCCACTCCCCACTCAATAAACGGGAGGTTAATAATATGGCAAAAATGTATTATGAGAGTGATTGTAATCTGGATCTATTAAGTGGAAAAACTGTAGCAGTAATTGGTTATGGAAGTCAGGGTCATGCACATGCCCTTAATCTACATGAAAGCGGAGTAGATGTGATTGTAGGGCTGTATGTAGGAAGCAAGTCCTGGAAACTGGCGGAAGAAGCAGGATTAAAAGTAGCTACTGCATATGATGCAGCAGCTCAGGCAGATATTATTATGATACTCATTAATGATGAGAAGCAGCCAAAGCTTTATAAGGAAAGCATTGAGCCTAATTTAAAAGCTGGTAAGGCACTTGTTTTTGCCCATGGCTTCAATATTCATTTTGGTCAGATTGTACCGCCTGCTGACGTAGATGTATTTATGGTGGCGCCAAAGGGACCCGGGCATACTGTAAGAAGCCAGTACCAGGAAGGCAGAGGGGTTCCGTGTCTTATTGCAGTATACCAGGATGCTACTGGAAGGGCAAAAGACCTCGCTTTAGCATATGCAAAAGGCATAGGTGGTGCAAGGGCAGGAATTCTTGAAACTACATTTAAGGAAGAAACAGAAACAGACTTATTTGGAGAGCAGGCCGTACTCTGTGGTGGAGTTTCTGAGTTGATGAAGGCAGGTTTTGAAGTTCTTGTGGAAGCCGGATATCAGCCGGAAAGTGCATACTTTGAATGTTTGCATGAGATGAAGCTCATTATAGATCTTGTAAATCAAGGCGGATTAAGTTACATGAGATATTCCATCAGCGATACTGCTGAATATGGGGATTATTCTGTTGGAAAGAGGATCATCACCGAACAAACCAAGAATGAAATGAGAAAAGTACTAAGAGAAATACAGGATGGAACTTTTGCAAAGAACTGGATTCTTGAAAATCAGGCAAACAGGCCATCCTTCAATGCAAGAAGAAAAATGGAGCAAGAGCATCAGATAGAAGTTGTAGGAAGAGAATTGAGAAAGATGATGAGCTGGTTGAAAAAATAATTTAATGAAAGTTAGTGTGGGAGCGCGCACCATTCTACCTTTCAATTAGTTCGGGATTCCCAATATATTACATGCATTGTGACGGGTGAATAGTATCATGCATGAAATGTTGCAGCCGGAAAATCACCATAGAGGGTGATTTTAGGCTTATCCCGGCATGAATGCCGGTACAAGTCGGTGGGAAAATATAGAATGCATGATGCTACTTACTGCAATGTAACGTACTAAGTGTATTTTATATATTATTTTCTGTACAGAATAAAGTCATAAAGCGTAGTATGGAAAGATACTGAAGAATGGTTCGGGGTTGGGGACTGGAGGCTTTATAGCGTTAATATAAACTCCAAGCTCCTGACTCCGAGCTCCGAACTATATTATTAGTGAAAGGGGATTAATATGTCTAAGAGGATTAAAATTTTTGATACGACATTAAGGGATGGGGAGCAAACTCCCGGTGTAAATCTGAATATTCAAGAAAAGTTAGAGATTGCAAAACAATTAGAAAAGCTTGGTGTAGATGTAATGGAAGCAGGGTTTGCCATTGCATCTCCCGGGGATTTTGAAGCAATAAAAGCTGTTGCTGCTGAGATTAAAAATGTTACGGTAGCCAGTCTCTGCAGGGCTGTAGAAAAGGATATTGACAGGGCATGGGAAGCTGTTAAAAATGCTGTAAGTCCTAGAATTCACACATTTATAGCTACTTCTGACATTCATATGAAGTATAAGCTTAAAATGAGCGAAGATGAGGTGCTGGAACGGGCTGCAGCAATGGTAAAGTATGCAAAGAAATACTGCAGTGATATTGAATTTTCTGCTGAAGATGCCGGAAGGTCAAGGCCCGAATTTTTATACAGGATTTTTGAAGCGGTGATTGCTGCAGGGGCTACCTGTATCAATATTCCCGATACAGTAGGATATACTACTCCATTTGAATTTGGTAACCTGGTTAAAGGTATCAAAGAAAATGTTAAAGGAATAGAGAAGGTAGATATTAGCGTACATTGCCATAATGACCTTGGAATGGCGGTAGCGAATACGTTGGCTGCTGTAGAAAACGGGGCAACTCAAATTGAGTGTACCATCAACGGACTGGGAGAAAGAGCCGGAAATGCGTCACTTGAAGAAGTAGTGATGGCATTGACCACACGAAAAAATTACTACAACATCACTCATAACATAGATACTACCCAGATCTATAGGACCAGTAAACTGGTCAGCAGTCTTACTGGTGTATTGGTACAGCCGAATAAGGCTGTTGTAGGAGCAAATGCCTTTGCCCATGAATCAGGTATCCATCAGCATGGCATCTTAAATGAAAAGAGCACTTATGAAATAATGACGCCGGAGTCCATAGGGTTATCCCAGAATAAGATGGTGTTAGGCAAACTTTCAGGACGGCATGCCTTTGAGGATAGATTAAAGGAAATGGGATATACTCTTGATCAAGAGGCAATCAATAAAGCCTTTGAAAAATTTAAAGAGCTTGCCGACAAGAAAAAAGTAGTACTTGACGATGACATCCAAGCCCTGGTGGAAGAAAGAGTTTCTCAAATTCCTGAAATGTATCAACTGGTAAGCTTTCAAATTAACAGCGGTAATAAGGTAATCTCTACGGCAGTGATTGAATTAAATAGAGAAAATAGTGTGATTACAGAAGCGGCTACAGGAGATGGTCCCGTAGATGCAGCGTTTAATGCAATCGAACGGGCAATAGGCATGGAGCTTAAGCTGGTTGATTATAATTTAAGAGCCGTTACCGGTGGCAAAGATGCTTTGGGTGAAGTTACCGTAAAAGTTGCAAAAAATGGTGGGAAGCCTTTCATAGGAAGAGGGATCAGTACCGATATTATTGAAGCCAGCGTAAAGGCATATCTTAATGCAATAAACAGGATGTTAAGCGAAATTAGTTGAGACTGGAATTAGGGAGGCAACATAATGAATAAAGTATATATCTTTGACTCCACTTTACGCGACGGTGCCCAGGCAGAGGGAATATCCTTTTCAGTAGAGGATAAACTTAAAATAGTAGAAAGGCTGGATAAGCTAGGTATATCTTATATTGAAGCAGGAAATCCCGGCTCAAATCCGAAGGATTTGGAGTTCTTTGAGCGGGTAAAAAAGATGAAACTAAATAACATTAGGCTTACTGCTTTTGGGAGCACACGCAGGGTTGGAATCAAGGCTGAAGATGATAATAATGTACAGTCCTTACTCAAGGCAGATACTCCTGCAGTAGCAATATTCGGCAAAAGCTGGGACTTACATGTTACAGATATATTAAAAACTACTCTCGAAGAAAATTTAAACATGATAAGGGATACGTTAAATTTCTTCAAACAGAAGGGTAAAGAGATAATCTTTGACGCAGAACATTTCTTTGATGGGTATAAAGCTAACAGCAGTTATGCATTTGAGGCTCTGCAGGCTGCCGTTGAGGGGGGGGCCGATTGTCTTGTATTATGTGATACCAACGGAGGAAGCTTTCCATTGGAAATATACGAGATAACAAAAAAAGTATGTGAAAAGTTCAATGTGCCGATAGGAATTCACTGTCACAATGATACCGGAATGGCGGTGGCAAATTCCATACTTGCGGTACAGGCAGGAGCAGTTCATATACAGGGTACATTCAATGGTTTTGGGGAAAGATGCGGCAATGCCAACTTGTGTACTATTATCCCGGATTTACAGCTTAAGATGGGAATTGAGTGTATCCCGGCAGACAATATGTCGAAACTTACTTCTACCGCAAGGTTCGTCAGTGAAATTGCTAATGTAGCCCACGACGAAAGGGCACCCTATGTAGGTAATTCTGCCTTTGCTCATAAAGGCGGTATGCACATTGATGGTGTAAACAAAAATCCAAAAACTTTTGAACATATCAATCCTGGACTGGTGGGTAATGAAAGAAGATTCCTAATGTCGGAGGTTGCGGGAAGAGCAACTATACTTTCCAGAATTAATGAGGTTGCTCCCGAGCTTACCAAAGATTCTCCCGAAACCAAGCAGATTATTGACAAATTAAAGGCATTGGAGCATGAGGGTTACCAGTTTGAGGGTGCAGAAAGCTCTTTTGAATTAGTGATAAGAAAAGAATTAGGAAAATATAAACCTTTCTTTGAGTTGGAGCACTTTAAGGCAATTGTAAGTGAACCCAGTGGCGCCAGTCACAGTTCTTCGGCAATGATCAAGATACGTGTAGATGGGGAAGAGGAAATTACAGCCGCAGAGGGCGATGGTCCGGTTAACGCACTTGACAAGGCGCTCAGAAAAGCACTGGAGCGTTTTTATCCGCAGCTTAAAGAGATGCACCTTACTGATTTTAAGGTTAGGGTGCTGGATTCCAAGACTGCAACAGCTGCAAAGGTTAGGGTACTGATAGAATCTACCGATGGTGAACATGTATGGAGTACCGTAGGGGTTTCCACCGACATTATTGAAGCCAGCTGGAGAGCGCTGGTAGATTCAGTTGAATATAAACTTCAAAAGGATCAAGAATAAATAGATAAAAAAACCTCCCAATATTAAGTAGAGTGGGAGGTTTTTCTTATATAACATTTTTATCCTTTTACTGCTCCGGAAGTAAGACCCGAAATAATACGCTTTTGGAATATCAAAACCATTATAATCAGCGGGACTGTCACAACAACTGCGGCAGCTGCTATTTCTCCCCATGGAATGGTATATTGCCCTACATACATGGTGATTCCTACCGGCACCGTCTTCATTTCCTCTTTGGGATTGATGGTTAACGCAAATAAATATTCATTCCATGCCGCAATAAACACAAGAATAGCGGTTGTAAATACTCCCGGCATTGCCAGCGGTGCAATGATTTTAATAAAAGCCTGGAATGGACTTGCCCCGTCAATTTTTGCTGCTTCTTCCAATGAAAAGGGAATTTCCTTAAAAAACGTAGTTAGATACCATACAGATAATGGCAGTGTAAAGGTAGTATACGGGATAATCAAACCTAAATAAGTGTTTCTAAGCCCCATTGTTTTCATAAACAAATAAACCGGCGAGATGATAGCAATTTGCGGAAACATTGATACCGCCAGGACAATTCCTAAAATAATTGACTTTCCTTTAAATTTCAAGCGGGCTATTGCATAGGCTGTAAAGGAAGCAATAATAATGGAAAACACTGTTGTCACACTGCCTACTATAAAACTATTGTACAGATATCTTGCAAAAGGTCTTACTGAAAAAATGGTTACATAGGAATTAATGGATGGCCTGGTTGTATATAACTTAAAGGATGTAAAAATTTCATCCGGCGTTTTTATGGATGTTAGAAATTCCCAATAAAATGGAAACATGATAATAAATATAAATACTGTCAAAAATATATAAAATCCTGGTCCTGCTTTTTTTTGCATCTTCAAACCTCCTCTCACTTATCCTGGCCTCTTAAGATATCTGCCCCCAAGAGTTTGATATACCCGATACTAATCAATGAAATACAAATAAACACTACAATGGAAAGGGTAGAACCTCTTCCAAAATCCATCTGGGCAAACATTGTTTTGTATGCATATACCGAGATGGTCTCGGTAGAATTTGCCGGTCCGCCGCCTGTTAATACATACACCAGGTCAAATATTCTGAAAGCATCAAGCGTCCTGAATAATAATGCAACAAGTATGGTTGGCTTTAAAAGCGGAAGGGTAATTTTAAAGAATTGCTGGATCTTTGTTGCCCCGTCCACCTGTCCTGCTTCATATAATTCGGCAGAAATTGTCTGTAGTCCTGCCAGCAGCAGTAAAGCCATATACGGTGTTGTTTTCCATACGTCTGCAAAAACGATGGAAAAGAATGCCCCGCCTTTAGTAGTTAGAAGGATTCCCGGATTTTTTACCAGTCCGAGCTTGGCAAAAAAAGCGGAAACTATTCCCGTTTGTCCATCGTATAAGAACTGCCACATCATTGCAGATACAACGGTTGGAATAGCCCAAGGTACCAGTATGGCAGCACGTACCAGACCCCGTCCTTTGAAAGATTTATTAATTAATAAAGCTATTCCAAGTCCTAAGATTAATTCAAGAAATACAGAGACAAATGTAAAGCTAAATGTATTTATAAGTGCTTTACCTAACCTGCCTAATTCACCATTACGGATTTTTAATTCATCCAAATAGTATAAATAATTATCAAACCCAACAAAGTTTGGTTTCAAAATGGAAACTCTTAAATCTTCCATGATACTGGCGGTTTCTTTTGCCGGGTCATCGCTTTTTTCACTTAACTTTTGTAACTGTTCTGTCACTTCAGCAATAGTATTCAGATATTGCTGGGCAGTTTTTTTGGAAATACTGAAATATCTTATTTTTTCATCATTTACCGGCTTAAAGCTATCTAATAAGTCTTTTACTGTTTCATAACGAGAGGAGAAACCATCCAGTTTCATCAGATTATTATGGAGCGTATCCAGTTGTGCTTTAATTGCTGTTACCTCATTGGCTTTACTTTCTTCTACACTTTTGGCTAATGTTTTGAATGAACTGTTGATGTAAAATTGTGTATCTACATATCTCTCCACATCTAATTGGTACTTTAAATGTACGGCATTTTTAGTAGGATGATTTAGCTGTAATTCAAACATACTGTACCAAAAAGATCGAATAACCGGCCATAGTGCGATCATAAAAATAATAATCATAGCTGGTAATACCATCAGATATGCCAGACCATTTTCCGACAACTGCATTTTTCGATTTCCCATACTTTTACCCCCTTTTGGACAAAAGCCATTAAGTGGTCACACTTAATGGCTTTTAAACCTAGTGCTGTTATTATTTTGCTGCAGCCACTGCCGCCTTCATCTGTTCATCCATCTTTTTTACCGCATCTTCAACAGATTGCTGTCCTGCTAAAGCTTTGGATATTTCAATCTGCATAATTTCAGACAATTTGGGATAGATTGGAGAAACTGGTCTAGGTACAGCGGCTTTTAAACCTTCAACAAATCCCGGATCTCCCATATGTGGATTCTTTGCAATTACATCTGCATCTTTGTAAAGCGGCAGATAAGTAGGAGAAAGACCGCCATCGATTGCTGAAATTTTCTGCCCTTCAGGTCCGCACATGAACTTTACAAATTCCCATGCAGCTTCAGGATGCTTTGTATTCTTGTTAATCATGGTCATCCAACCGCCTAGAGTAGCTGCTGCTCTTGCATCACCCTTTGGCAGTGGAGCCATAGCAAGCTTACCAACAATCTTGGACTGTTTTTCATCGTTTCCTAATGCCCACTGATATGGCCAGTTACGGATAAACACCGACTGCCCTTCAATAAATGCTGTGTGAGATTCTGGTTCAGCAAATGTAGTAATGTTGTTAGGCACGAAGTCAGAATTTACGATTTCCTTCATTACTTTTAAACCTTTGATAGTTTGAGGACTGTTAATGATGATGTTGCCATCGCCATCGACAACTGAACCGCCATAAGCACTGATAAACTCTACAGCATTACATACAAGACCTTCATACTGTTTTGCCTGCATTAAGTATCCGAATTTTGTACCATTTTTGCCTTTATTTGCTTTTGCTGCTGCAATTAATTCTTCCCAGGTTGCCGGTGCTTTATCAACAATATCTTTTCTATAGAATAAGAGTCCGGCGTCAATGAATTTAGGGAATGCCCATAGTTTTCCTTTGAAGGTACCTGCAGCTACCTGACCTTTCATATAGTCATCCATATTGATGCCATCTTTTTCAATCAATTTGTCAAGCGGAAGCGAGTAACCTGCTTGTGCAAATTCCGCCGGCCAGATAACGTCGACGTCAAATACATCATATTCGGTACCGCCTGCTGAGAAACTGGTAACATACTGGTCGTGTTGTTTACCAGTATCTGAAGGCATTTCTACGAATTCAACCTTGATTTTGCCTTCGTATTTCTTGTTGAATGCCTCGATAATATTGATGTTTGCTTTTGTTGCGTCCATACCTCTTGCATAGACAATCTTTACCGGCTCAGCTTTAGTTTCATTTGCCGGAGCTTTTTCTTCAGTCTTAGGTGCTGTTTCCTGTTTTTGTGCAGGTTCTTGCTTCCCTGTTTGTTTTTGACCACATGCTGCCAAAGATACAGACAAGGTCAATGCAAGTAATACCGCTATTACTTTTTTCAAATTTTTCATTAAACTTTGCCTCCCTTATTTTTTAGATTTTTTAGATTTACTAACTTACATTTACTATTTTAAAATTTTCATTATCAATTTTTAATAGAATATCTAATGATTTTGTTTGATATTTTTATGAATTTAGACAATAAAAAATGATGCTTAATCTACATTAAGCATCATTCATCATTAAAAATGTCGTTTGTGAGCATATCCCTGTAATCGGTAGGAGGGACGCCTACATATTTCTTAAAGCAGGTGCTGAAATACTGAGGGTCGCTGTAGCCAACCTTATATGCAATCTCATAGGTTTTCAGGTTGGTTTCTTTTAATAACTTCTTTGCCTGGTTTATTCTGACCTTGGAAAGATATTCAATGCATGATTCCCCTACAATTTGTTTAAACAGCTGGCTTAAATATCCCGGACTTATATGGACACTATCAGCGATCATACTGAGATTTAAGCCTTCTATCATATAGTTGTTATTGATAAATTCTTTTGCCTTTTCAATAAAGTTTCTATTGACAGTTTTTCGCTTTGAATGAATAAATTCAATAGCAATATTTACCAATTCCTGTAATTTGGATTGAATATCTTCCAGTGTATCAATGTTCAATAAAGTGAGAGGCGTGAATTTATGGTCATACACTTCCCTAATATCACCGTTAAATTCCAAGATTATTGTTATGAATTTATTGATAACCTCTATCATAAAAAGATGCATATAGTCTTTAGTCAGAGTATTTTCTGACTTAAGTATTTCAAATATTTCATGTAAAGTAGCGAAAGAAAGCTGAGTATCTCCACTTTTTACAGCTTTCATCAGTCCATTTAACTTTTCAAAAGCGCTAATGGGAATAGTACGCTTTGATGGGGGTTCAATATCACCAATATATATGATACTGTTTTTACCAAAAGTCGTCCTGTACTCCAGCGCATCCTCGGCTTCTTTATAGGACATACAAATTTTTGTCATAGTGTCATAACTCCTGCCAATGCCAATAGATACTGTTGTGTCTAAATATCTTCTAACAGAATCCTGAATCTTTTGCAGTACTGGATGTATTATTGACAGGTAACTTGGACAGGTATCATTTTTATAGCAAAATAATATTCCAATTTCATTAGGTTTTTCTTCAAATACAAAAAAAGAATTTTCCAACTCTGATAGTATTTCTTCAGACATATTTTGGACAGCAAATTTCAGTAAGTTGATATCATCCTCATTTTGTTTTTCGATCAGACTAAAATAGTCATCTAGACTTATGATCAAGCAAAAAAATCGGTCAGCATGAATGTCAATATTTAAGTACTTCAGTTTATTTATGATTTCAGTTTCTTGAAACTTACCTTTGACAAGACTAAGAAAGAACCTTTCTTTTAAAAGCGGTAAACTATCCTGTATTAATAATTTTAATTTATTAATCTGTGCTTGTTCAAGTTCTTTATGTTCCAAATCCTTACATGCTTCCTCCAATACCAGCAGCAGCTCTTCTTCATCGATAGGCTTGGTAAGATATCTAAAGACACCTAGCTCTATTGCTCTTTGAGCATAAGTGAATTCATTGTAGCCGCTTAGAAAAATAATTACAGTTTCGGGTAATACTTGCTTGATTCCTTTTGCAAATTCTATTCCATCCAAGATGGGCATATAGATATCTGTCAAAATGATATGAGGCTTAACCTCTTGTGCAATCTCCAGTGCTTTTTTTCCATTCTCAGCTTGTGCAACCACATTATATCCGTATTTATTCCAATCAATAGAATTTACGAGACCTTCTCTAATGATAGTTTCGTCATCCACCACCATGATATTATACATTTACATCCCCCTCATATTTTATGCACTCTGCATAAAACAACCAGTTATAGCTATGACTGTATAGTTGAATTATATCATACTTTCATATAAAATATAAATATATTCCATATACTTATTAATAGAAGAAAAAACTGGGAGAATAAACTTTAAAAGATTTGGATTTCCAATTGCATATTATTTTTAAAGGGGGGGGTAGTAAACTTTCATGAAAAATATTACAAGGATAAAGCTGTTATTTATATTTCTAGTCGTTGTTTTGACCTTTTCTATACCGGGATGCATATCTAAGTATAATAATACCGATATATCCGGCCAGTCCACCGAAAAAAAGCAGGACAATTCTATAACAGTTGATAAAAAGACCATCATCTACTCCTATGGAGGAAATGACCATGGAGGGAGCATGAAAAGAAATATTGAGCTTTTCCAAAAAGCAAATCCGGATATACAGGTTAAGCTGCAGCAACTGCCCGATTCTACGGATTATCAGTTCAATGCCTACCAGGTTGCTCTGTCGGCAGGGGATAGCAGCTTTGACGTATTCAATGCCGATATTATATGGATTGCCGGACTGGCTTCTGCAAACTGGATACTACCCTTGGACAGGTTTTTTGACGAAGCCAAGCAGCAGGAGTTCTTTGCAAATGCTATTGAAGCATGCACGTACAATGGGAGGATCTATGCAGTTCCCAGCAGGACTGATGCACCTTTTTTGTATTATAGGAGTGACATTATTTCTCAACCGCCAAAAACTTATGAAGAGTTAATGGCGTTAGTCAGGAAAAATAAAAATTTTCCTGGAATAAAGTATGGATATATATTTCAGGGGGTGTCCTATGAGGGATTAGTGTGCAACGTTCTGGAGTTTATATGGAATAACGGAGGAGAAGTTTTTGAAAATGG
This sequence comes from Petroclostridium xylanilyticum, assembly GCF_002252565.1. Taxonomy (NCBI): domain Bacteria; kingdom Bacillati; phylum Bacillota; class Clostridia; order Eubacteriales; family Oscillospiraceae; genus Petroclostridium; species Petroclostridium xylanilyticum. The sequence goes on along the minus strand of NZ_NPML01000022.1, from coordinate 25,380 downwards.
GAAGGTAGTGATCAACACCCCTGAATCTATTGAAGGGCTTCAACTCTTTATCGATATTATCAATTCGGATGTATCTTCTCATGATGTATTAGGCTTTCAGGAGGAAGATGCCCGTATAGCATTTCAGGACGGGACGGCCATATTCATGCGAAATTGGCCTTATGCATATAAACGGTTAAATGGAGAAGATTCCAAAGTAAAAGGAAAGGTAGGGGTAGCACCACTACCTGTCGGGCCGAAAGGGAAAATGAGCAGGGGAACCCTTGGAGGTTGGAATTATACAATTAACCGGCACTCAAAGAACCCTGAACTGGCGTGGAAATTCATTGAATGGATGAGCAGTTATGATGCACAGGTATTGGATAACACGGTAGGGGGATACGTACCAGCAAGAAAGGCTGTATATCATAACGAACAGGTGAAAAAGGCAAATCCATGGGTAACTGATTTTACAGGCATTTTTGAATCTGCAAAACCCAGACCTGTTTCTCCCTACTATGCTTCTATTTCTGAATCAATGCAAGTAAATTTTACGAATGCTGTTTTAGGTAAAATCAGTGCCAGGACAGCCATAGAAAATATTGAAAAAGATTTGAAAGAAATACTTTTAAGAAATAATAATTGACTGGTGGCTTGTATTAATGATGGAGGTCCATATGTTTAATGTAAAGATAAGTAATTTTTATGAACACTGCAAACAAAAATATTATGACTATCCTCTAAACTTGCAAATTAATGTTATCATTGGTTTTATTATATTGGCAACAATAGCAATCATTACAGCGATCACATATATTAAATCCTTTAACTATATAAAGGAAAGCTTCAAAGAAACAGGGTTGCTTATCCTTCAGGAAACAACGGATAAAATCAATGCCAGGCTTAAGCTGGTTGAAAATACAGCCCTTATGATTTCTACTGATTCCAGGATTCAGGATTATTTGGATTCATCGAAAAGCGTAAGCGAAAGTGAGGTAGGTAAATATTTAAACAGCTGCATTGACTTTAATAAGTATGATATACATGATAAGGGGCTCACATATATACAAAATTTAATAGATGATATTATATTTGTCACACACGAAAGTACTGTTATTGCGCGAAGGCTTCATTTCACAGCTTATAACTTTCGAAACCATCTAGGGAATGAATGGTTTCAGAATGCATACCAAGCTAAAGGGAAACTGGTATGGACTAATTGTTTTTATAACAATTCTGCAGAACAGATTTTAAAAAATAGCAATACGGATATCAATGCACAGCTAAATCAATTTATGTTAATAAGATATATTGTTAATGAAAAAAACTTTAAAGACATTGGATATATAGCGATAAGCATTAATCTCGAGAATATGTCCAGACTTATTGATAATATTAGATTTGGTAAACATGGCAACCTATATATCATTAATGAAAGCGGGAATATTTTAGCCAGTGAAAACCGGGGACAGCTTTTAAAGACAATAGAATTTGATAAAAATACCATGAACAGGGTTATGAGTTACAACGGCAGTCAAAGCTTTTTTGAGGGAACGGTTGGAAAGGAGCAAAGCTTTATTTTTTCTGCACCTCTTTCAATAAACAACTGGAAGCTTATTATTACCATTCCGGTGAGTGAGCTGAAGAATTCTGTTTCAAGTACTCTGCTATCGATTATTTCCATAGGGATACTGTCTTTTTTTGTTATAGCATCAATCAGCACTTTTATACTCAATAATGTATCCCACCCTCTCAAAAAAATAGTTACTTCTATTAAAGAGATTAGAAATGGTAATTTATCACAAAAAGTTAATGTAAAAGGATGTCTTGAAGTAAATCAGTTAAGCACAGAATTTAATTTTATGATAGATAAAATTAACAGCTTGCTGGATAAAATTGTTGATGAGCAGAAGGCTTTAAGAAAGTCAGAGCTAAAAGCACTTAGAGCCCAGATCAATCCTCATTTTTTGTACAATACACTGGATTCCATAAAATGGCTGGTGCTTTCAGGGAATGCCCATAAAGCTTCAAAGCTTATAGCTTCTCTTTCAACATTTTTTAGGATAGGGTTGAGCGGGGGCAGCGAAGAAATTCTAATTAAGGAAGAGGTCGAACATGCCAAACATTATTTGTTTATCCAAAAGCTGCGGTGTGGGGAAATGATGGATTACCTAATAGATGTAGAACCGGAAATCGAACAGTTAAAGACCCCGAAATTAATTCTTCAACCCATTGTAGAAAATGCAATCATTCATGGTTTAAATAAAAAAGAGGGAAACGGATTTATAAAAATAATTGTAAAAAAACGTGATGACCGCACGATCGCATATGAAATTACTGATAACGGTATAGGAATGAAACCGGAAGAGTTGGAAGAACTAAATGTAAAAATAAATGATCCACTGCTCCAAAGCACTGCGGGCAACCATGGTTATGCTATCAGAAATGTAAACCAGAGAATAAAATTATGCTATGGGGATGGATACGGGATAACATACAAAAGCAAATATAATGTGGGGACTAAGGTAACGGTAACTATTCCAATTGCCTCATGTGATCAAAGAACTTCCATGGAGCAAAATTTTACTGCATGAAAATAAAATTCGATGATTTTTTAAATTTTTTTATTGACGGAATTTTGAAAAAAGAATATAATGCTAAATGGAAATGCAAATGATTTGCAAATAGGATGGGGAGAGACATGGACAATCGATTGAAAAACTTTTTTACAGATCGGAAATGTAAGATAACAAAGCAGAGAAAAGCGATTCTGAATATACTTTCACAGAGTAATACATGTCTGTCGGCAGAGGAAATATACCTGGAAGCAAAAAAACTTAATCCGGGCACATGTCTTACGACTGTATATAGAACCATTGAGTTATTATCTTCAAATAACATGTTAAACAAAATAAATTTTGGTGATAATAAATATAGATATGAAATAAATTCCAATTTGCATCATCATCATATTATCTGTGTGGGTTGCAAAAAAATGATAGAGATAGAAGGATGTCCGGTTGCTGATTTTGAGAAAAGCATTAAAAACCAAACCCAGTTTAAAATAACCGGACACCGTTTGGAAATGTACGGTTATTGTCCCGACTGCCAGCAAGCAATTTAATATGAAAATAGTGGGAAGTGAACAGTGGGGAGTAAAACTGAAACCACAGAAAAAGTCCGGTTTAGCATATTTTCATCATTATTTGTGCCGGATGCGCCCGGCGTGGCAGTTAATTTAAAATAAAAAGCAAAGGTGAGAGAATTTTATGAGTCATTTACATCTTGTGGACGGAGTGATCGCGCCGGTATGGTGGATACTGGGGTATGTATTGGCCCTGGGTGTTTTAGGGTTTGCAGTGACAAAAGTAAAAAAAGAAGAGTTATCTAAAAAAGTACCGTTTATTGGAGTTATAGGTGCATTAATGCTTATAACCATGTCAGTACCTTTAGGTTTTTTACCTTTTCACCTGAACCTTACCGTACTAGCAGGAATTCTGGCAGGACCGTGGTTAGGATTTATAGCAGTCTTTATTGTCAATATTATACTGGCTTTCATAGGGCATGGCGGTATTACGGTTATAGGGCTAAACACCTTAATCATTGGAACAGAAGTTATAGTGGGGTACTTTTTATTTAAAGCGATAGCAAAACACATCAAACCGGTTACAGCGGTAGCTGTTACGGTTATTGTTACTTTATTGATATCTACTACACTAATGGCAGGCATTGTAATTGGGACCAGTGCAGGACTGGAGCATGCGCTGCCCCATGAGGAAGAAGCTCATCAAGATGAGCAGCTTAACGCTGAGGCTGAGCATGAAGAACTCGAAGAACTTCTATCCGAGATACATATCTTTGTATTTTCAGGATGGGGTGCAGTAGCTGTCATATTGCTGCTGGGAATTGCCATTGAAACCCTGGTAACGTCCTTGGTGGTTGGCTTCTTCATGAAGGTAAGGCCGGATTTAATAATGCAGAATGCAGAATGCACAATGCAGAATTGATTTTGGAGGAACTTATGGATATAGCCTATATTGATCAATTATCAAACAATGGAGATGGCTGCCTGCACAGGGCTTCGGTCATCTCTAAAATTTTCTTAACAGGTAGTATCATAGTATCTATTGTTATATCTAACCATTTAATTCCATTATTGTTGATTTTGATAATTTTAATCTTATTAAATGCAATAAGCAAGCTACCTATAGGAGGAATAATGCACTTTGCTTTATATCCTGCTTTTTTCAGCCTGGTGTTTGCACTGACCCGGTTTACTTATTCAGCAGAAGCAGGATTTGTAGTAATATTAAAGGCGGTAGATGCGGCTATGGCAATGATTCTTTTAATAACTACCACGCCCTATACCCGGATATTTTCCTTCTTCCGCTTGTTTTTACCGGGGGTAGTGGTGGACGGGATGTTTTTTACTTACAGGATATTCTTTATATTGCTGGAAAAATTACACAAGGCTTTAACGATTATAAAGCTTAGAGGGGGTTTTAGACCTTCCAACATACTCTTTAATGTAAAAAATCTGGCAGGTGTGATAGGTGTATTGTTTATCCACGCCTTTGACATGTCAGAAAGAATGTATAACATATATTCTTTGAGAGGGTATGAAGGAAAGCTTTCTCAAGAAAATAACTGGTACAAGTTTAAGAAATCAGATTATATTCCTATTGGAGTTAGCATAATTATAATAGCAGTGGCGGTGATATTTTGAGTGAAATTATAAAGGTAAGGTGTATTAAGCACGTTTATCCGGATAAAACGGAGGTCAGTATTTGCGGACTGGATTTTGTAGTACATAAAGGGGAGAGGGTTGTAATATTAGGGCCAAACGGCACGGGAAAAACTACACTGCTATCCCATATATTAGGACTTTTAAAGCCGGTAGATGGGGAGATTTCTGTTTTTGGTGTGAGTCCCTCCAAAGAATTTAAACAGATACGTAAAAAGATTGGTGTAGTTTTTCAAAATGTCGATGAACAGATTATCGGGCCTACAGTATATGATGATATAGCTTTTTCACTGCGAAATGGAGGGGTGGACAAAGGAACAGTGAAAGAAAAGGTAGAGCAAATTGCAGGAATACTGGGAATTACCCATATTCTAGATAAGATCCCTCATTACTTAAGCGGAGGACAAAAGAAAAAGGTGGCACTGGCCGGTGCTATGGCTATGTCTCCTGAGCTTTTAATCATGGATGAACCTTTTGACGGGCTGGACCCAAGGGCGAAGAGGGAGATGATAGAACTTATTAATTCTCTTAATAGGGATATGGGCGTAACTACCATTATTACTACTCATGACATCAATATCGTTCCGCATATTGCAGATATTATATACATTATAAATAAGGGGCATATTGTAAGCAGTGGTACACCGGAAGAAATATTTAAACAAATAGATGTTTTAACAGAAGCCAACCTGGAGCCGCCTATATTGATACAATTATTTAGTAAACTAAGACAAAGGGGCCTTGAAGTCAATATTCCTGTCAATATTGACCAGGCAGAAATGGAGATATGCAAGTTAGCGGGGATGAATAGGTGAGCTTAATTATCCAATGTTTATGAATATTTTTGAAGGGTAAATATTATCCTGATAGTATTTGATAGTTCATAAAAGGAGGAGCTAAATATGGAATTAAGCAATATTCTTTTTGCTTTCGGCATTACTCTCTTTGCAGGATTATCTACAGGAATAGGTAGTATTCTTGCATTTTTTACAAAAAAAACAAATACGAAATTCCTTTCAGTGACACTGGGCTTTTCTGCTGGGGTTATGATTTACGTTTCGATGATAGAAATATTTTTTAAGGCAAAAGATTCGCTGGTAAAAGAAATGGGGGAAATAGGCGGATCGTGGACAACAGTTGCAGCATTTTTTGCAGGAATGTTTTTAATTGGTGCAATAGATAAATTTATTCCTACCAGTGAAAATCCTCATGAAGTACGTAAAGTAGAGGAGATGAAGGAATACAATGAAAAAAGCACCGATGAAAAACTTTTAAGAATGGGTGCGTTTACAGCTCTTGCGATTGCTATTCATAATTTTCCTGAGGGTCTGGCTACCTTCACATCAGCAATTAAAGACCCGTCGCTTGGTATTGCAATTGCAGTAGCGATAGCAATTCACAACATTCCTGAAGGAATCGCTGTTTCCGTACCTGTTTTTTATGCCACGGGAGACAAAAAGAAAGCATTTCTATTGTCATTTCTTTCTGGATTTTCCGAGCCTGTAGGAGCATTAATCGGGTATTTAATCTTACTTCCCTTTTTCAATAATATTGTTTTCGGCATATTATTCGCTTTAGTAGCAGGGATTATGGTATTTATTTCTCTGGATGAACTTTTACCTACTGCAAGAGAGTACGGGGAACATCACCTTTCTATTTATGGTCTTGTTGCAGGGATGATGGTAATGGCTGTAAGTCTACTTTTGTTTATTTAAAATTTGAAGAATGAAGCCTTATTTACAAAACAAAATAATAATAATAATCATTATCAATATTGTCGACAACTAATATTATATTAAGCATAATAAGAGTATGAAAATTGTGGGAAATATTATTTATACCTTTAAGAAATATTAAGCTATAATGACTATCATGGTGCGGCTAGAAGGAATTAATAGAAGAATTGAATGATAGATAATGAGATTATAGTCCTTCATCCAAAAAAATATTAAAGTATGAAGGATTTTTTTATGCGTATGGAGAATAAAGCATATATTCAGGAAAATCGAGGAGGAGAGTAAGTGCGTAAGCTGTTCATATTTATAAGTGTCGTTGTAATGATATCGTTTTCAATGAGTATATGCTTTGCCGCCGATGAATCGGTAAATACAAATAATGATGTAAAAATATACAGAGCTAAAGTTGTAAAGATAAAGGAAGTTAAGGAAGAAAAGTTTGAAGAAGGGAACATTACTGTCATCACTCAGGTGGCAGATGTTCAAATTCTTAATAAAGAGCTGAAAGGAAAGATCATAGAAGTTCAAAATAACCTCTCGGGAAATCCTGCTTATGATATAGAATTAAAGCAGGGTGATGTTGTTGCCTTGCACGTGGAGAAGACAGAAGGCGGAGAAGAGACTTACTATGTAGCAGGATATGAAAGGGTAAGCTACGTATTTCAGGTAATAGGTATTTTTCTTATATTGCTTGTGCTTATTGGAGGATGGAAGGGTGTAAAATCCGTAGTTTCCCTGGGAATTACAGTTTTTCTTGTGTTATACGTTATGATCCCGCTATTATTAAAAGGAACTAATCCTATATTGCTCTCCATTGTTGTATGTGCTGTATCTACCATTGTTACAATGATCATTATAGCTGGATGGAATAGAAAATCTATATCTGCCGTGTTTGGTACCGTAGGAGGTATTTCGGTTGGAGGCGCTATAGCCTATTTATATGGAGTATTGGCACGGCTTACAGGACTAGGCACGGAAGAAGCCCAGATGCTAATGTATATACCGCAGGGGACGCAGTTGGATTTCCGTGGGTTACTCTTTGCAGGAATATTGATAGGCGCATTAGGAGCAGCCATGGATGTGTCTATTTCGATAGCGTCGGCGTTAACAGAGCTGGATAAAAAAGATAGTCATATGTCTTTTAAACAAATTATACATCACGGAATGAATATAGGTAAGGATATTATGGGTACAATGTCCAATACGTTGATACTGGCTTACACCGGAGGCGCATTATCAATGATTATGCTTTTTGCTGCTTACCAGAGGCCGGTAAACGAAATTTTGAACCTTGACTTTGTTGCAACAGAAATTATGCGGTCGGTAACAGGAAGTATCGGCTTGTTATTTGCCATACCTATAACAGCAATAAGTTTTGCTTTCATAAAAATAAAAAATTAAAAGCTCAGGCATTAATGTCTGAGCTTAAGTTTTAACTTATAAATTTAAGTTATATTCTTTCACTTTTACGAATTCACAAAGAGGCTTTATTTGTTTCTCTATTATTCCTTCAACTACAAGCCTAGCTATTTCTTTTGCACCAAGTTCAGAAAAATGAGTATTATCTTGAATACCTTCCGGATAATTTACAGATTCGCCAGGCTGAAGCCATAAAAATATTTTTTTAGTTTTTTCAGGACCTAGTTTCTCAAAAAACAGCTTACTCTTTTTGCTCATATCAATTAATGGTACATTTAGTTCAGAAGAGAGTTCTCTCATAGCAATTAAATAATTACCATGAGTATTTTGAATTTTTCCATTTTCATCAAAAAACCTCCTATGAATAGAAGTTAATAACACAGGATGTGCCCCTGCAGTCCTGGCTCCTTCAATATACTTGGTCAAATATGACTTATATGTCGTAAAGGGGTCTGTATGCCTTTCCATTTCTGTTTTGGCATCATTGTGACCAAATTGTATAAAGAGAAAATCGCCCGCTCCTATTAAATCCAATATCTTTTGCAAGTGCCCTTCATCAATAAAACTTTTAGAACTTCTTCCGTTTACTGCAAAATTAAGAAATTCCACATTCTCTGGAAAAAATTCCGGAATCACTTGTCCCCAGCCTGTTTCTGGCCGCTTTTCGGGTAATTTTGTTGCAGCAGTAGAATCTCCTGCAATAAAAACTTTTATTTTTTTATTCAATGTTAATACCCCACCCTCGTAATAAGTATCTTATTTAGATTGAATACTGGTTTTATCATTGTTCCAGTAAATTTCTTCTTTTCAACAGAGCCTTCGTTATTTAGGAATGTAGCATTTTCAATAATTCCACCGTTTTCCACAAGTTTTATTATCATAACAGCAGAAAAATTCTCTTCTTTGCTTATTTGCAGACACTTTTAGGTAAATTATATTTTGTTTTACATCATTTATTTCTAAAATTACATTAGATTTATACATTATTTTGTAATTCTTACCCAATCAAAGTCTGCATATCCTGCACTTTTTTCATTCGTTGAATTTATACAGAATATACCAACCTTAGCACCTATCCATCTGCCTTGTGTAGCTTTAAACTTTTCTCCTATAGCTTCATATCGCACATCATCTTTGCTATAACTGAATCGGCAAACTGCTCCTTTTTTAACAGTAACTTTTAAGAATATTTCTTGATCTTTTTCAAGTGATAAGTGAACGCTTTCCATTTCAGCTTCTTCTCTGCTTTCAAGATCTCCAAAGCCTTTTATAGCTGAAAGTTTAAAGCATTCTTCACTCCTACCATTTATAGAATGCCTGCTTTTGTAGCGGCAGTATAAAAAGCAGTTATAGGATAAAAGGATTGAGCAAACATTTTAGGTCCAGGACCCTGTAAAATCAAAGCATCACCAGAAATTTGCTTTGAAAAGCCAAAGCTCATGCGGCTGCTGTTTATTGTGTTTTTAAAGGTTGGCAGGCCGGCTTTTAGATACTTGGTATTTCCTGTCAACTCATAAGCATTTGTAAGTGTTTCAAGAGTTAAAGTATTATTTCCCATTCTTCTTAAACTGGGAAGTTCTTTATAGTAGAATAAACCATTTTCTAACATACAGTTTTCTATCATATCGTCAACGGCATCAATAATCATATTTTTAATTGTCGCTTGAGGTCTTATGCGATAGTATCTCATTAAACTGCCTACAGCAATTGATATCATAAAAGGTACTCGAATGGATGTGTGGTCCGTATAGGGAGAAAGCCATGCACCATATTCTTCTTTCCACGCCTCAAAGTGCTTTATAATTTTCTCCGCTGGTTCTAACCACTTTTCATCGTATGTCTCTTTATACAGGGCTACAAGTGCTCTTAATGCCCAACCTGTTTCTCTCGCATTTATTTTACCCTTTTGTTGATACTTGGGTTGTGCTAATTGACGCAATATATTTTCTCCAATTCCTAAAGCGGTGTCATAGGCAAATTGCTCCCCTGTCTGATGATAATAATCAAATAATCCTTCTACCCATTCATGACTGACCTCTACTTCACCAGTTGCATGACGGGTTGAATGGATAATTTGTGCTTGATGCCTTAAAGGGTCGTTACTGTAATGGCATACGTCAACATCCATCCAATGTTCTGCTGCTACCAGCATATAGTCCAACATTCTTCTCTCTCCGCTTTTTGCATACATAAGCATGGCAGCATGAGGGAAGTCATATTCATTATTAGTCCATACAGGTTCACCGTTACCTCTTCCTTGCTGCGTATAACCCGGGTCGGGTGCATCTCCCCAGTGAAGTATGCCATAAGCCTTTGCTCTTGAGTCTGCCAGGTTAATTAAAAATATCTCTACACTATCTATTTTTTGTTTAACAAAAATATCATCAAACACTTTTGCCCTTTCATATACTTCCGGTTCCAGTACAGGTCTGTCTGGCAGTTGGAACTGCAGACTTCTTATATTTAACTCTTCAATAGCCTCATCAGCACTATGAAAATGTAAAAATATACGGTGAGTCTTTCCCATTCCTTGTATGAACTTCACACCGCCAGCTTCACAAGGTACAATTCTGATACTAATACCTGACTTATCTACTTCCATAGCTTTAGGAAAGTTTTGATGTGCCTGAAATATGGTAGCACAAACTCCGCCTTTTTTATCATCTCTCCAGTCTGCCCAAAATGTTCCATAGAAAGTTTCTGGGAAATGTTCATTCGCTTCATAAATAAGCTCTTTTGCATCAATTAAATGATATAACTTTTCATACCCGGTTCCTTTGACAATTTTGCTTTTATAATTAGATGTGGCAATTGCAGTTTGTATATCGTTTACAGAACTTTCACAACTGTTTAACCTAAGCTCAATTCCTTTTATTTCTTGTTCCTTGCCGTCCTCACGATTAATTATTTGATAATCTAATCTAATCCAAGGTTTTCCAGCATAAGCATAAATACGTAAGGTGTAATCAATCCAATCTTTCCCTGAAGCATTTAAATGTTTTCCTTTTGTTTGTATAATTGCACGAACGGGACCATCCTCAATTATTTCCCAGCCCTGCTCTCCGACATGAGCTTTCCATATTTTTCCCACATTATCATAAATGATAGGTCCTATGATCTCACCTTTTTCATAAGTAGCGGTTTCATGAGTGATACTATGAAAAATACCTGATTCTCCATTTTTACAAAATTCAATCTGAAGTTTGCCGGTGTTTATATTTACTCTTTCATTTTTAATACTAACTTCAAGTATTTCTGTTGTTGATATTATTCCTGTGTTATTAAAACTAAAATAATAATCCTTGCTTTTATTACCCGGTAAATCTGCTAAAAAATTTGCTAAAAGCCACTTTACTGAATCATCAGCCCATCTAGCAGTTATCCTGAATTGTGAGGGTACTATTTTACTGCCGTCGGTAATTGCTATATTGGATAAGTCTTTAAGTTCTCCTTGCGGAAATGGGATAGCAACGTTGCAAGGTTCATTAATTCGTTCAAATCTGGATAGCTTTTCAAAGTGCAGTTTAATCATTATTTTCACTCCTATATATCTAAACATGGATTCCAATTATCTTTACCTGATAATACATTATGTATTGAATATTCTTTTGCCTCTTCTTTCGTTAATATTTTGGCCCATTTCACTCTTTTATCCATTTGTGCCCCTGGCCCATAGCTGTTATATTCTGCATAAAATACATTCTTCTCAGCATTTTCCTTATTCCAATTATGCCAACCTTCATTTTTTATATGTTCGCCCATCCAAGTATTAATAAAAACAGTCTTTGCAAAATCCCTCCAAGGTCTGCCAAGATAAACAGTGTTAGGTTTAGCATTACTGATTAATTTGCAATCTATAAATACATATCCATATTTTTCGCATTCTGGAGTTGATGCCGCTGTTATATATCCATTAACTTCATCATCTCTGTCGTTGGAAAATATTTCGCACTTATGAAAGACAGCAGTGGCAGAACCAAAAATAAAATCTACATCACCTTTGATATAACAGCTTTCAAAATACTGTCGCAGCTTTCTTTTTTCTTTTCCTTCTCCCGGCCCTCCGAAAGTATTTCCGATTAACGGACGGGGAGGCAGCGGGGCAGTAAAAATGGTATCCTGGCACCCTAAAAATCTGCAATTCCTAAATATAACCCTATCAGCATCAACATAGGCTGCCAAAGCCTGACCGACAATTCGCCCGTCTCCAGCTGAATTCTCAAAAGTAATATTCTCAGCAATGAAATCATCAGCGCTTATAAGGGAAGTATATGAATTAAAAGTTCCGTACTTCTCGCCATTAGGAAACAATTTATTAGCATAATCATCAAAGGTTATAATTGTTTTTTCTGCAATTTCGCCAATTAATGTTATAAAGGGCTTATTAATAATTAACTTTTCCTTATATATTCCATTTTTAACGTGAATGGTCACTCTGTTTGAATTATTCTCAGGTACAGTATCTATTGCCTCTTGAATAGTTTTAAAACCTCCACTTCCGTCTTGCGATACGATCATCTTATCCACTCCCTAAAATCTCTTGTTATTAACTTGATATCCTAATATCTTCGGATTGACAATTAAAAATTATCTAAATAAGCCTTTAGCCCAATTATTTATAAACTCATAAGACTTTTCACCATTCCATACATGTCCGCCTTCAAAGATATGGTGATAAAGGACACTTTCTCTATTATATAACTTATATGCTTTTCTTGTAATTTCCAGCTGTTCTTTAACATCCACCAGACCACGTTCACCATTCAGGTGATCTTGACTTCCGCTTTCAATTAATAGTGGCCTTGGAGCAATAAGCGCTCCTAAATCACCTATATCGACCAGTTTCCATAGGCCTGGAACAAAGTTACAACCGCATAGGTTTGTTCTAAGCAGTGTATCTCTGTATCCATGGAAATAACCGCTGATGATGCTGCATTTAACTCTATCATCCATTGCTGAAATCCAGAGTGTTTGAAGTCCTCCGCCCGAAAAACCTGCACAAGCAATTTGAGTATTGTCGCAATAATCAAGCGTCTGGATATAATCGATTAATCTCATAAGGTCCCACGTCATCATACCTATTAATGACTGACCGAGACTTATTGCAGCATTATTAAGAGTATCACAGGAACAGCTTAATATTGCTTTCTGTTCATCTCCCTGCTGTAATAATTCTCTTCTTTCACCAGCACCGCGAGCATCACTGCAGAAAACGATATATCCCTTTTTTACAAATTTCAAGCCATAATCATAGTTATATTTTTCAATTTGTTCTCTAATTCCGGGGATATCCGTATTGCCTGCAATTGCATATTTACCTCCGCTGGCATGTCCATGAGGCGCAATGATGCAAGGTCTTTTTTCATTTTCTTTCAAGTGATCAGGAATTAAAATATATACGGGCATCCATATTTCAGGTTCTGTTTGAATGATAACTTTATCTCTCCTGTATCCTTCTAATTGTACGCTTTCCAAAAGCTGCGGGAGCAGGGGACAAGTGTTCATGGTGTTGATACCGGTGATTTCTTTGAGTATTTCTCTTAAATGCCTTTTCCATGTTTTATATTCCTCTATATTTTTAGATTTTAATGCCAATTTTCTCGAATTTCGGTCATAAAGATTTAATAAGTATCTACTTGAAGTATAATATTCTTTAAGTTCTACATCATTCATACCGTTTTATCCCCCATTTAGTGAAAAACGGTGAATATAAAAATATTCACCGCAATATTTATTGCATAGGAAAGTGTATTAAAAACAAATGCGCCTTTGTTTTTATTGATTTATGGGTAATTGTTTTGAGCAAAGTCTGTCCATTTCGGCACTTGCAAGAATAAATGCGCCTACACCCTTAGGGTCATTGGTGATGATGGGCTCACTGATATAGTATTCAAAAGATCCGTCCCTCTTATCTGCGCCACCCAGTCCTGCAACTTGGCAGTTTTTATTCAAATTTACCAATCCCTCGGCTGTGATGGTTATAAATTCTTCAAGAATACCTTTATAAGTCTTCTTTGCTTCTTCAAACCATTTTTCTTCTAAATAGCCTTTTCTAAAGCCTTTAGCCATAGCATAAAGAATCATACAGGTAGCAGAAGCTTCCAGGTAATTTCCTTTTCTTGTCCCCTGGTCTAAAACTTGATACCAAGTATAAGTTCCTTTATCTTGAACTCTTAGTAAGGCTTCTAAAACTTCATTCAATATTTCTATTATTTTATTTCTGTCCCTGTGGTCTTCAGGGATATAATCTAATACATCAACAAGAGCCATTACAAACCATCCCATGGACCTTCCCCAGAAATTCTTTGAACATCCTGTTGTCTTGTTACACCAAAACATTTCCCTGGTTTCATCCCAAGCATGGTATAAAAGACCTGTTACCTTATCCTTAGTATGTTTTTCACATATTAAAAATTGCCTTGTAACATCATCAAATTGGTCTGGAGTACCAAATTCCTTGATAAACTCTGCATAAAATGGCGAGCCCATATATAATCCGTCCAACCATATTTGGTACGGATAAATTTTCTTATGCCAGAATGCCCCTTCATTTGTACGGGGATGATTTCTTAACTGTTCTCTTAAAAGAAAAGCAGCTTTTTTATATCTCTCATCACCGGTTTCTTTATAGAGAGGGAAGAGGAGCTTGCCATTGTTAATATGGTCAATGTTATATTCATCAACACGATATCTATTGATGTTTCCATCGGGTTCTACAAAAAAATCAAGGTTTTTCTTAATATAATCAAAATATTTCTTGTCGCCGGTATTTTGCCATACCAGTTCAAACCCTTTTAAAATTACGCCATAATCATAGGTCCATTTATCATTAAGCTCAGGATTTCTTTTCATAACCGATTCGGCCATTTTGACAGACCAGTTGTCACATATTTTTTTTCCCATCATCATACACCTCACAACTAAAAAATATACACCCCAATTTGTCTGTTTATTTTACATTCTTAAGCACTATCATATCGCTTTCAGATTTAGTATTTAAGGATTTACATCTATTAAATTCAACATTAGTTGAATCTATAACTTCAAAAGCTGGACCTTCATGCCCGCTTACTGTTACATTATTAAAATAGACATCTTTTACATTACAGACAAAGAATCCTTTTTGCTTTACAGGTTCGATACCGGCCATCATTGCAGGGAAGCCCGGTTGGGCATTTTCAGCCATGGATATTGATATATTATCAAAGGTGATATCTTCTATTGGCTGTTCAGCCAGACCATATAAAAATCCTGCACATGCACCTGTTTCTCTGGCAGTTATGTTACTAAAATGAATTCTTCTGAAAGCAGGTGTTTCATCAGTGACAGGATAGGGGTTCTTATCCCATACATACTTTTCCTTGCCTCCAGGTCCGCAGAAATAATAAAGGTTCATGATAAAAGGGCAAATGACATTTTTCATAATAATGTTAGTCACTCGGATATCCTCTACCACTCCGCCGCGGCCACGCCGGGACTTTATTCTTATTCCACGGTCTGTACCTTCAAAAACACAATTGCTGATTACAACATTTCGCACATCTCCGCTCATTTCACTTCCAATAACTACTCCACCGTGTCCGTGAACCATGGTGCAGTTTGTTACTGTTATATTTTCACACGGTACTCTTGGTGAAGTAGCCTCAGTACCGGATTTAATAGTTATACAGTCATCTCCCACATCCACATGGCAATTAGATATGTGGACATTTTTACAAGATTCTGGATTGATACCATCTGTATTTGGAGAATCTGCCGGATTTAAAATTGTAACCTTATCCACCGTTATGTTTTCACAGCAGATAGGATTTATGGTCCAGCTGGGAGAATTTTTAAGTGTTAGTCCTTCAATAAGAACTTTCTTGCATCCATGGAAACTTATAAGCTTTGGTCGTGGATATTTATTTTTCTTTTCTCTATGCAGCTTCCACCAAAACTCGCCCTGTCCATCAAGTGTTCCATAACCGGTTATTGAGACATTTTCTATATTCTCTCCATATATGCAGGAGGCATATACTTCCCGCTGGACACCTTCCCATCGAGAGTTGACGAGGGGATATTCATTGATATCATTAATAAATGTTAGTATTGCGCCTGCTTCCAAGCAAAGATTGATATTGCTTTCCAACCGGATAGAGCCAGTCAAAAAATTGCCGGATGGTACATAGATGGTCCCACCTCCGGCTTTTACACATGTTTGGACTGCAGCTTCAAAAGCTTTTGTACAAATTGTTACTCCATCAGCCACAGCGCCAAATTCTGCAATATTAAAAACTGTTGAAAATTTGTTGGTATTCATTTTATTCCTTCCTTTATGCTTGTGTATATATTTTATATTGGAACAATTTTTATTATTCTTTTACAGCGCCCATTGTTACGCCCTGTACAAAATACTTTTGACAGAAAGGATAGACAATCATTGGAGGAAGCATTGAAACTAAAACAGCCGCATATTGTATGGTCCTTCCGTAAATTGCTTCAGCACCCGGAGCTAGGTTTTGACTGTCCAATACTAGTTCTCTCAATTTAATCTGAAAATTGTATTTTGAAGTATCAGTAATATACATTACAAAGTTAAAAAAGTGATTCCAATATTCAACTGCAAAGAATAATCCAATAGAAGCCAGTGCAGGCTTGGATAATGGCAATACGATGGTCCAGAATATTCTCATTGGAGAACATCCGTCTATCTCTGCTGCTTCAAACAAACTTTCCGGAATTTGCTCAAAAAAGTTTTTCATCAGAACCATATTATAAACATTTAGTGCAAGTGGCAGTATAACAGCCCACAATGTATTAATAAGCTTTATATTTCTAATTAATAAATAGGTAGGCACAAGCCCTCCGTTAAATATCATTGTAAAGAAAATCATCCAAACGAAAAATTTTCTGCCCGGCATGTCTTTTTGTATTAAAACATATGCTCCGAAAGTAGTCAATAATAAGGCAATAGCAGTCCCAACAACAGTTGTATAGATTGAAATTAAAAACGGCCGATAGAGCGCAGTGGTTGTAAAAATTGTTTTATACGCTAAAAAAGAAGGGTTTTTAGGTATAATATTAAGCCCGTAAGTCCCGGCTGTATCAAGAGAGTCACTTAATATTTTCAATATTGGCACTATCATTAAGATCATTACAAAAATTAAAAAAACAACATTTACAATTCTGAAGATGGTTCTTCCTCTATAGCCTTTCTTAAAACTTAATTTTTCTTGCATTTTTTCATCTCCTGCCTATTACAGTATCCCTGAACCTTTAATTTTCTGGCTGGCTTTATCTGCAATAATCACCAATACCATTGATATTACAGAATTAAAAAGACCTACAGCTGTAGAATAACCATAGTCACTTTGAAGCAAACCAACCTTATAGTTATATGTCCTGATAACTTCCGATACATTGAGTACCATCGGGTTTTGCAAAACAAATACTGACTCAAATATATTCATAACTTTAGCTAAATTAAGTATAAATACTACAAGTATCGTGCTCATGATACCAGGTATTGTAACATACCAGGTCTGCTTTAATCTCCCGGCGCCATCTATCACCGCAGCTTCGTATAACTCCGGATTAATTCCGGATAATGCCGCTAAATAGATAATAGTTCCCCAACCTGTTTCCTTCCATCTGTTAATAAAATAGTAAATAGGAGTCCACCATTTTTCCTCAATCATAAAATAGATTGGTTCAATACCAAAGAAACCTAATATTTGATTTATAAAGCCGTCGGTTGGCGACAAAATCAAATAAAATATAGATGCGGTAACCACCCAAGAAATAAAATGGGGTAAATATAATACAGTTTGTACAAAACTCTTAAAATATTTATTATAAAGTTCATTCAAAAGCAATGCAAATATAATAGAAACAAGCATACCTAGTACAAGATTTACAATACTTAATGTTATTGTATTTTTAAAGGCCGCAATAAATTTCGGATTTACAAGCAGGGTTTTAAAATTTTCCCATCCAATAAACTTTGGCGGAGCAAAAGGATTATACTTATAAAATGCAAATCGGATACCTGCCATAGGAATATAATTAAAAACTATTGTAAAAATAAAAACAGGTAAAAACATAAGATAAAAATACTTGTATTGTATTATCCTGCGCACAAGATCTTTCTTTTTAGGAACAACTGCTGTACCTTGTGTTAGGTTATTGCGTTGGGTTTTAGCAAACAATTCCATACCCCTCCTGAATAAATTTTTTATATTTCACGTAGATATACAAGCTGAATTGTTATTCAGCTTGTATATCTAATGATATTAAGAAATATTATTTAGCTGCATTAAAGTCTTTAAGAATTAAATCTGTAATAGCTTTAGTATCTTTTTCATATTTTGCCAAACCTTCTTCAATTGTCATTTGTCCTAGTACTATTTTAGATATTGTTTCTTTTCTTGCAGTTAAAATGTCTGCACTGTTCTTTGTATAATTTTCGGATACAGGAAGCAAAGTTGATACTATTGAATTTGCATTAAATACTTTTAAAGATTCAGTTATTCTTGGGTCCGGTGTTATTGGGTCATTAAATGGCACTATCTGTAGACCGTTATCAATAAATGCCTTGTTGGCAGGCTTTTTAGGATCCTGCAAGCTTGGGAGTTTCTCATATTTTCCATCGGTTACTTTGTAGTGTACTCCTTCAACACCATGAGAGAATAATAATGTTCCCTTATCACCATCATGCATAAATTCAAAGAAATATTTAAAAATTCCTTCTGGATTTGCGGCTTTACTTGTAATTGCCATTGTAGCCGGAACTCTCTCAAGATATTTCGTTTCTTTAATAGCAGGGATGGCCACTATTGAGGCATCACGTACGGCTTTCTTCAGCTCATTTTCAAGATTCATGTTCCATGTACCTGCCCAATAAGTAAATACGCCAACCTTACCGGCATTAAACTTATCTCTGCATGTTGATGTCTTATTGGTTACTATTTCTTTATCAATTAAACCTAATGAATATGCTTCTCTCATTCTTTCAAGAGCTGCTTTCATTTCAGGTTCAAGCATTCCATCTACCCATTTACCATCTTTCTTTATGAAATCAGGGCTTGCATCCTGATAGAAATCTACCATATAGTTTTGAAGAGTTGTTGGGTCATCACTTACAAGGCCCGGTGCTGTAAAAGCAATAGTATCTTGTTTTCCGTTTTGATCTGGATCATTGGCAAAAACCTTTAAAACTTCCAAGTATTCAGCGTAGGTTGTAGGTACTTTTAAATTGTTCTTTTCCAACCAATCTTTTCTCATATAGGTAATCGGACCATTACCTGCCTGTGTTGGAAATGCGTATAGTCTGCCATTTATCTTGACAGCATCTTTGTACTTTTGACCAACCTTTTGCATAATTGGAGATTTATCAACTAAATCAGTCATATCATATAATGCACCGTTTATAGCATAGTTGACCATTGTAGTACCGCTGATTATTAGTACATCCGGGATGTCTTGAGACGCAAAAGCAAGATTTACTTTTTCATAGTATTGGTTGTGCGCCGGCTGGTTGATAATAAGGTCGACGCCGGTCATTTTTTTATACTCTGCTACAAATTGGTCCTGACCTGCTTCTTTAGTAATGAAAGTACCGTCTACCATCAATTTAATTGAAGCTGGCTTTTCTGGTTCTTTTGATGCTTCTGATTTTTCTGATTTTTCTGGAGCAGCAGGTTGTTCAGCTTTTTTTGTGCATGCTGCAACACTTAATGCAAGAACGATGGCGATAAAAATCGACAATGTTCTTTTGACTAGCGGTTTTCCCATAAAAAATCCTCCTTTTAAGTGATAAGTATTATGATATAATATAAAGTTTAGTTATTAACAGATTTCCCGATCAACAAACTAAATAACTGGAGTTTGGCAAATAAAAAATAAATTATTCATTATGCACAACCAGCTTTTAAGTTTTGTAGTTTCGGAAAACCGGTTAAAACCGTTTTTGTATTATGGAATTAATATTAACGGATAGAGCTGTTGGTGTAAAGAAACACTTCATTGTATGACATACATTTTTTTATAAAAAACAATGCAGTTTTTCAGTTTCTCATACATTCTTTTATTGAAATGATAATACATTTTTTTATATAATGATGATACAATTTTTAAAATTTTATCTTGTAAGCACCACGATTTTTGTGCAAAAGGATCAATTTGTTAAAATGTTTATAACGCTTACCATGTTAATATTCATTTTTTTATGTTATAATAGTAAAAAATTCAATGGTTAGGGGGAGCACTATTGGTTAGATTTTACAATCAACGTAATCCTAAACTTCTTATGCACTTCGTGCTTTCTTATATATGTATATTATTGTTGCCTTTATTTGTTGGGCTTCAGAGTTATCAAGTTGCGCTATCCATTGTTAAAGAAGACATTAGAAAATCCAATCTTTCTATGTTAAATCAAACTAAGGAGATTGTAGACCATCAACTTCAGCAAGTTGAAACATTGTCTATGCAAATAGCAACAAATTCTAGAATTAATGCGCTGTTAAATTTAAAACAGCCATTAAATCATTCAGCATACTATGATTTCAGTGTTGCAATACGTGATCTTTCACGTTACATGATTAATAGAGATTTTATAAGCAGTGTATATATCTATTTAAAAAATACCAATTATGTCGTTACGCACGAAACACTATATCCAGGAGATATTTACTATGACAGCGTTTTAAAGTATAATAAAAATGAATATGAAAAATGGAAGGAAATATTGACAAACCGCTATTATATAGGCGAATATATTCCCGATACCCTGGTTGATTCAGAAACAAATGATTCACCTGTCATCACATATATTCAGTCATTGCCTCTGAGCTATCTGCAAAAATCTCAAGGAGCCTTGGCAATATCCTTTAACAAGGAGTACCTGACCAAACTATTTTCTTCATTAGATTTATCAAAAGGTGGCTGGGCATATATACTGGATAGCAATGGGACAATAATGGCCGGGATATTAAATCCTGATATTATTGATAATGTTGCTATACAGGGATTGGAAAATGATGAAGGGTTTGTCAAAAAGCATATTGCTGATAAAGAGATGATTATTACCTATACAACTTCAAGCTATAATCACTGGAAATATGTCATCGTTCTCCCCTCAGAGATAGTATTTGAAAGGTTGAACTATTTTAAACGTATTAACTGGACGATATTTTTTTTCACACTGATATTTGGTGTAGCAATAGCCATTTTTTTAGCATATAAAAACAGCAAGCCGTTGGTGAATATTGTAAGGCAACTTAAAGAATTTTTAGGTGATGATATACCTAAAGAACATGATGCTTTTTCTGTGATTAATGGGAGTGTTTTGCAGTTGATTGCAAGTAATAAATCCCTTCAGGAAGATATGAAAAACCAGAAGCCTCTTATCCAAGCGGGCTTTCTTGATAAGCTTTTTAAAGGACAAATATATAATGAGGAAGAATTAAACGCTTTTTCCTCCTATATTGGTTTAAATATTAATGGAAATAAATTTATAGTATTGCTGCTAAGAATATATAATAATGATTCTATGGATATAAGCATAAACAGGGAAATAATTCAAGAACTCAATGCGACAAAAGCTATTTTGAGGAGCACATTACTTAAATATTTGGATGACAAAATGATTTTTCATGACGTAGATAATCGTACGATAGCCATTTTACTAACTGCAAACAATGTGAATAATACCTATTTTTTTAATTATAACCAAAAAATTATCAATGACATAAAAAATGAACTGTTTTCTGTTTATAATATGAAAATATCTGTTGGAATAGGTGAGCCCTGTGATGGGCCGATGGATATTTGGCATTCTTTTGAACAGGCTGAACAGGCTCTTAATTATGTTACTGATACAAATGACGCAATTGTGTGGTATCAGAATATACCAAAGGAAAGTGATATCTACTACTATCCATTAGATTTTGAACAAAGACTTATTAATTATGTAAAAGCAGGTGATTTAATACAAGTACAAAAACTATTGTCTATAATTTATGAAGAAAACTTTATATCAAGAAGTTTATCAATTTATATGTCAAAAGAACTGATTTATGAACTGAAAAGTACTATTATCAAGCTAATGTCTCAGTTTGCAGATCAGGATGCCATAAAAAAAATAGTTAAAAGTATAGATGTTTCTAATACGATAGAGCAAAATTTTAAATTAGTAGAAACTATCTTTAGCAAAATGTGTGAATTGGTCCAACAGCAAAAGAGCAATAATAATTTAGAGCTTATGAATAATATAAAAAAATATATTGATACTAACTATATGCATCAGGACCTTGGACTTTATAAAGTATCTTCCCAATTTAATTTATCAGAGGGATACTTCTCTCATTTATTCAAAGAGCAAACTGGAATAAACTTTACCGATTATCTTGAAAAGGTTAGATTAGACCATGCTTGCAAGCTTCTAAAAAATACGGAGCTTAACATCAATGATATTGCTGAAATGGTAGGTTACAACAGTGCCCAATCCTTTAGACGCGCATTTAAGCGAATATATGGCATAAGTCCAACTGCATTAAGAAAGGGCAACTCAACAACCACCTCTTAAAAAAAGGTGGTTGTTTTATTATATTATGCAATTTCTTTGAAACTTTCAACATATTTATCTGCCAAACCCGCAATTTCCTCCTTGTAAGGAAAAGAGAACCTATCAGCTACGGCAAAAACTTTCATCCCGGCTCTTTTGGCAGCCAGCACCCCTGCATAAGTATCCTCGAAAACCAGGCATTCTTCAGGCTTTACCTCTAAAAGCTCAGCCACTTTTAAAAACACATCCGGGTGCGGTTTGCCTTTTTTTACTTCACAGGAAGTTACAACAGCATCAAAATAGTGGAGAAGACCATGTTTTTTTAATACTTCCAGGGTGAGTTCCCTGGAATTACTTGTACCAATCCCCATTTTAATATTTTTGCTTCTTAAAAATTCAATGAACTCTCTAGCACCTTCTTTTAAGGGTACTTTATCTTTATAGTAATGATTGGCCATTGTATTCCATTCTTCTTTAATTTCCTCTATACTTTCCTGTAAGTTAAATCTTTCTTTAAAATATACAGCTGTTTCAGTAAAACTCATTCCTTCAACAATTTTTTGCAAATCATCCGGTAAAGTGATACCTCTATTACCCAGAAACTGAATGTCAATCTCGTCCCAGATCCATAGGGAATCTATCAATGTTCCGTCCAGATCAAATATGACTGCATTTAAATTTGTAAACATTTAAGACCTCCATCAAAATACATCAATTATGTATATCTTAGCATTGTTAGAAGCATAGGTCAATGCGGTTTGATATTTGAGTTTTTACAAAGCAAAAAAGACACGTAATTCAAACTACATTGAATGATTCTAATGCTGTGTGAATGTCAAGTACTTTTTTACAATTTTTGATCAATAACTTTTCACACCTAATCTTTTCCAAATATGGATTTGCGATATTTCAATTTTCACTTGACAAATACAAGTATCAGATATAGTGTTGCTGCCTTATGGAAAGGAAAACATTGCTCATAACTGTTTAAGGGATGAAACAGAGATAGAAAATAGTACAGGCATTCCTGGAGTAGGAACGCCTGTACAGAAACAAAAGAATTATTATCTTCCTAAATAACCACCATCAACAGGGATAATCGCACCATTTAAGTAGTCAGATGCAGGAGCTGATAAGAAAAGAGCAACACCCTTCATATCGTTAGGGGTTCCCCATCTCGGGTCTTTGACAGTTGAATAAAGTACAAGTTTTCTGAAAGCCTTAGTAATAGGGCTTTTTTTATTGTTTTTTTGTCAATTTTTTGTGTTTTAACTTGCGTAGTTTTGCGTTATTTGATATAATATAGGTGTTTGGAGGAATATTGCCATGAGATTACAGATATCTAGATCAAAAAATGCAGCTTCATTTTATGTTATAAAAACTATATATACCAATGGAAAAGAGCATACACAAATTGTTGAAAAACTCGGGACTTATAATGAACTTCTTAAGAAACTAAACGGCCAAGACCCCATCGAATGGGCAAAGAAATATATTGAAGAACTTAACAAGAAAGAAAAAGAAGAAAAACGTGAAGTACTTGTAAAGTATTCGCCTACAAAACTTGTCAACAAAGGAGAACAGCGTGCCTTTAATGGCGGGTACCTATTCCTGCAAAAAATATACCATGAACTCGGACTCCATAAGATTTGCAAAGAAATTTCACAGAAATATAAATTCGATTTTGACATGAATTCCATTCTTTCAAGATTGATTTACGCAAGAGTGATCTTCCCTTCTTCCAAACTTGCAACCTGTGAGCTTTCTAAAAAATTTTTAGAACAGCCGAATTTTGATTTGCATCAAATCTACAGGGCTCTTGAAATCCTTGCTAAAGAAACTGATTTTATTCAATCCTCATTATACGAAAACAGCCTGAAGGTTTCCAAAAGAAATACCGGTATTCTTTACTATGATTGCACCAATTACTTTTTTGAAATTGAACAGGAGGATGGCAACAAGCAATATGGTCCTTCTAAAGATCACAAACCCAATCCGATCATTCAAATGGGACTGTTTATGGACGGAGATGGAATCCCTCTGGCTTTCAGCATTAACAAAGGGAATATGAATGAACAACTGACTTTAAAGCCATTAGAAAAGAAAATTATTTCTGACTTTGAACTTTCTAAGTTTATTGTTTGCACAGATGCAGGCCTTGCTTCTGAAGATAATCGAAAGTTTAACGACAAGGATGGCCGGGCATTTATTACAACACAGTCTATCAAAAAATTAAAGGAACATTTAAAAAAATGGGCTCTTGCTCCAAATGGCTGGAAACTCCCGGGCAGCGATAAAACCTATGACATTTCCAAACTTGATGAAATGATAGATAAAGCTTCTCCTGAAGATAAAACGAAAATAAGGGCAAAAGTATTTTATAAGGAGCGCTGGATTAAAGAAAAAGATTTTGAACAAAGGCTGATTATAACGTATTCTATCAAATACAGGGATTATCAGCGTAAAATCCGCAACTCTCAAATAGAAAGAGCTCAAAAGGCAATAGAAAACAACCCGACAAAAATCAAGAAATGCAATGCTAACGATTACAAAAGGTTTATTACCAAAACAAGCTGTACTGCTGATGGAGAAGTTGCAGAAAACGAGATATACAGCATTGATTCTGCTCTAATCCAGAAGGAAGAAGCTTTTGATGGTTTTTATGGGGTTTGCACAAACCTTGAGGATGATGTATCTGAAATAATCAAGGTGAATCACAGAAGATGGGAGATTGAAGAATGCTTTAGAATTATGAAAAGCGAATTCAAAGCAAGACCTGTGTATTTAAGCAATGATGACAGGATTGAAGCACATTTTATTACTTGCTTTATATCTCTGATTATTTACAGGTTGCTTGAAAAGCGTCTGCATGAGGAGTTTACTTGTCATGAGATTATCTCCGGACTTCGAAATATAGAATTCTATAATACTCAATGTGAAGGCTATATTCCAACCTATAC
>NZ_NPML01000021.1 GCF_002252565.1 Petroclostridium xylanilyticum | reverse complement strand
ATAGGAAAGACACTGGAACTCCTTGTTCAGGTTCAGGTAAGACTTGCATACTTTAAAGAATACCTCGATGCTCCAGCGTTTGCCGTATATACGGATGATTTCCTCTTCGGGCAAGCTCATGTCGGTAGAGATTAAGGCAATCCACTTTTTGCGGTTGTTTCGGTCACGCACAAACACAATCATGACAGGCAGCTTGTTGTCGTGCTGATCATAAATCTCAGCAGCAACGGATAGAAGGTATTTGGACTTCCCGCGGCGCTTCTTATTGGCATTGTATATCTGAGTCAAAGTTTTCTTTTCCCCATCAATCAGGTATTTGATTTTGGGTGAATTTTTTAATCTGGCAATGGTATGAAGCTTTAGTTCAAATATCTCAACGATTGTGGTCGAGAAAGAA
>NZ_NPML01000020.1 GCF_002252565.1 Petroclostridium xylanilyticum | reverse complement strand
GGCTGAACAGGCTCTTAATTATGTTACTGATACAAATGACGCAATTGTGTGGTATCAGAATATACCAAAGGAAAGTGATATCTACTACTATCCATTAGATTTTGAACAAAGACTTATTAATTATGTAAAAGCAGGTGATTTAATACAAGTACAAAAACTATTGTCTATAATTTATGAAGAAAACTTTATATCAAGAAGTTTATCAATTTATATGTCAAAAGAACTGATTTATGAACTGAAAAGTACTATTATCAAGCTAATGTCTCAGTTTGCAGATCAGGATGCCATAAAAAAAATAGTTAAAAGTATAGATGTTTCTAATACGATAGAGCAAAATTTTAAATTAGTAGAAACTATCTTTAGCAAAATGTGTGAATTGGTCCAACAGCAAAAGAGCAATAATAATTTAGAGCTTATGAATAATATAAAAAAATATATTGATACTAACTATATGCATCAGGACCTTGGACTTTATAAAGTATCTTCCCAATTTAATTTATCAGAGGGATACTTCTCTCATTTATTCAAAGAGCAAACTGGAATAAACTTTACCGATTATCTTGAAAAGGTTAGATTAGACCATGCTTGCAAGCTTCTAAAAAATACGGAGCTTAACATCAATGATATTGCTGAAATGGTAGGTTACAACAGTGCCCAATCCTTTAGACGCGCATTTAAGCGAATATATGGCATAAGTCCAACTGCATTAAGAAAGGGCAACTCCACAACCACCTCTTAAAAAAAGGTGGTTGTTTTATTATATTATGCAA
>NZ_NPML01000018.1:300000-478887 GCF_002252565.1 Petroclostridium xylanilyticum | reverse complement strand
TTGTCAACAACTTTTTTCTGATATTTTTTATCACTTCTTACCGAAGCGACAAATGCTATACTAACATAATCTTTTTAATCTGTCAACACCTTTTTTATTGGTATTTTAAACCATTTCTATAATTTTTATTCATTTATTAATAGCTTCTGCTTTCGGTTTTTATTATTGAAAAACCAAATATCCACTAAATATTTTTCAATGACATTAATGTATATTTTAATTCTTCACCTGAAAAACTATAACAAAATGTTTAGAAAAAGTTATATCTTGATTTTGCCGATGTATAAGAAATTGCTATGAAAGACCAGCTAATTAAAGTCAAGAGTTTTTAAGAAAAATTTTGAGAAATTTTTTTAGACTCCTGACGTTAATCAAAGGCATGACAACAAGACCACCTAAGTGAAGTAGACATAAAATAGCTGGTCTGAAATAATAAGTTGCTCTTTGAAAACTGAACATCAAGTACAAGTACTATTAAGCTGCTGTATGCTTTGCTGCAAGATTCTTCGCATGCTCTTGGGGGCTACGTAGCTGATAAGGCTTTCTATCCCTCAGAACAGCAAAAATATAATTAACAAGCTTACGCATAACAGCTCCCAAAGCTACTTTTTTAGGTTTGCTCCGGCACTTCTGTTGATAAAACTCCAGTAACACAGGGTTGCAAGCTGTCTTATCCCTCTTGGTACGGATATTGGCAAGAGCAATTGTAAAAAGCACCCTGCGAAGCAGCCTTGAACCCCTCTTAGACATCTTGTTACGTGTACCGGTAAACTCTCCGGACTGCATGACAGAGGGGTCAATGCCGAAATAAGCAACCAGCTTGCCCGGCTTTTTAAAGGCCGAAAAGTCGCCAATCTCCGCAAGAATGGTGGCAGCAGACAGAAGGCCTATGCCGGGAATGCTCTGCAAGAGTTCAAGCGTCAATGCAAGTACAGGCATGTCCTTTGCCAGGTCCTCATCAATCAGCTTATGGATGGCTTTAAGGACTTTCTCCAGGTTTTCCTCCAGGGTTCTGATCATGGAGATGTACACACCGAGCATGGCAATATTTGAGGAATTGTGAATGCTCAAAGGTTCAAAATCTCTGGCCTTGGAGACCAAAAGCTCATACTTTTCAGTTGCCCATTTAAGGCTTTTGTGGGACTTTTCCTGAATCATTGAAATCAGCTTGTTCCTGTCAGCCTTAAGAATATGGGCAGGCGTAGGATACTCCTCCAGGACTGCAAGAGCAGCCTTTGAAAAGATGTTGGGGAATACATCCTTAAAGTTTAGCATGAGTTGGTCAACAATACCCGTAAACCTGTTTTTGTAGGCAGTAAGCTCGTCAGAGAGCTTGTAGTACTGGCGGCAAAGGCTCCTTAAGCATTCAATATCCTCATCGAGGATATTAGTAGTTTTAAGCTCCTGAAATCTGTAGAGCAATGCAATTTTCCGGGCATCCACTTTATCATTTTTCACTTTTCTAATTCCAATATTTTTGATAGAATCAGTCTGGATGGGGTTTGTTACTGAAACCTCAAATCCAGCTTTACAAAGTGAATGGAAAAGGATTTTGTGATAGTGCCCGGTGGATTCCATGACGACGAAAGGCCTTGAATCAAAGTCCTTTTCCGTTTTTTTCAGCAATTCAACGGCTCTTTCAACGTCGGTACTGGAATCATGGCGAATCTTCATGCGGGCAATTACTTCATTGGATGGAGAAAGAATCGCCATCTCACTGAAGAACTTGCCCACATCAATGCCTGCAATGGGTCTGAAATTCATTAAAAATGCCTCCTTTACAAGATTGATGGACTTAAAAGCCTCCATTCCTTCCCATGTAAGCAAACAACCTTGCATGTGACACGAGGAACCAGCTTATTAGCTGGCCTCAACCAGCCAAATCATGTAGACTTACCGGAATGGATAAATACTCTTTCACACGGGTAATCGGCCCGCTAAGGTCCGTCCCAGGAGGTGATACACACACCTTCCAAGTCCGGAAGATATTATACATGATTTTCAAGGTTCAGGCCAACAGGTGCTGGCATAATGGCTAAGATGTGAAGCCGTATGATGTGCTTGATGTTTAGAAAAGTATGAAGTTTGAAGTGTTATGTTAACAATGATTTTTAATGGGTCGAACAGTGGCTTCGGTCACTGATTTAATACAATATTAATTGTACAAGGAGTTTATGCCAATGAAACCAAGAGATGAAAAAAAAACATTGGCTCAAAGGATAGTAGAAGCCAATGTTCTGGGTGATGGTAATTTAGTAAGTATTTCTCCGGCTGACGTTTTGGTAAAAAGCTTTGAAGCTTACGGCAATGAAGAGACGGAAGAAATACAAGAGGATGAAAATCAATAACGGATTGCTTTTACAATCCGTTATTTTATTATTCTACTATTCTACTTCATCATTTTCCTCAGCTTCTTCTTCAATTCTTGCAACACCAACAACTTTAACGTTTTCTTCCATCCTCATTAGTGTAACGCCTTGTGTAGACCTACCCATTCTGCTTATTTCTTTAACTTGCAATCTAATAATAGTACCATCAGAGGTTATTAGCATGACATCATCTTTATCCGTAACAACTTTGATGCCGGCTATATTTCCTGTTTTTTCAGTTATTTTATATGTGAGGATTCCTTTTCCGCCTCTAGATTGAATACGATATTCATCAAGACTGGTCTTTTTGCCAAAGCCATTCTCTGTTACCACAAGGAGGTCTGCATTTTCCCTTATGAGAGACATTCCTACAACATAATCGCCCTCATTTAGTTCTATAGCTTTTACCCCCTGCGCAGTTCTTCCCATCGGCCTGACATCCTCTTCACTAAACCTTATTGCCTGACCGTATCGGGTTCCCAGAATAACCTGTTGATTTCCGTCAGTTAGTTTAACTCTTATTAATTCATCCTCATCCCTGAGAGTAATAGCAGCTAATCCGCTTTTTCTAGCCGTATCATATTCCATTAAGTCTGTTTTCTTAACAACACCATGTTTGGTTACCATCAGTAAATACTGCCCTTCTCTAAATTCTTTCACAGGTATTACAGCTGTAACCTTTTCTCCTGGTTCAATTTCTAAAAGATTTACTATTGCAGTACCTTTTGCCTGCCTTCCTGCTTCGGGAATTTCATAAGCCTTCAATCTATACATTTTCCCTTTGTCGGTAAAGAACAGTATGTGATGATGAGTAGAAGCTATGAACAATGTTTCTACAAAGTCCTCTTCCCTGGTACTCAACCCTACGATTCCTTTGCCCCCTCTTTTTTGGCTTTTATACGTGTTGGCAGGTAAACGCTTAATATATCCAAAATGGGTGAGGGTGATTACATTTTCTTCTTCTTCTATCAAATCTTCTATATCAATTTCATCATCAACAATGCTAATAGCGGTTCTCCTTTCATCTCCAAATTTTTCTTTTATTATAAGTAATTCTTCTTTAATAATTCCAAGTACCATAGATTCATTTGCTAAAACGTCTCTCAAATATTTAATAGTTTCCAAAAGCTCCCTGTATTCTTCCTCTATTTTCTCTCTTTCCAACCCTGTTAATCTTGAAAGCCTCATATCTAATATAGCCTGGGACTGGGCATCACTTAAATTAAACTCTCCCATTAACCTTTCTTTTGCAATAGCAGTAGTTTGAGAATTTCGGATTATGCTAATAATTGCATCTATATGATCTAAAGCTATTCGCAATCCTTCTAATATATGAGCCCTTGCTTCAGCTTTATCAAGATCATATTTTGTTCTTCTAACTATAACCTGCTTTTGAAAATCAATGTAATGGTCCAATACTTGTCTCAAGTTAAGGATTTTCGGTTCATTATCTACCAAGGCAAGCATGATAACACTAAAAGTTTCCTGCATTTGGGTATATTTATAGAGTTGATTTAATATAATATTTCCATTAGCATCTCTCTTAAGCTCTATTACTATTCTCATGCCTTCTCTATCTGATTCATCCCTTAAATCAGAAATACCTTCAACCTTCTTATCTCTTACAAGCTCGGCAATCTTTTCAATTAATCTTGCCTTGTTAACCTGATAAGGAATTTCAGTAACAATAATCCTCTGCTTGTTATTGTTCATCTGTTCAATAGTTGCTTTAGCCCTGGTAACAATTCTACCTTTTCCCGTCATATAGGCTTCTTTAATTCCTTGGCGTCCCATTATAATTCCGGCCGTTGGAAAATCAGGGCCTTTAATATGCTGCATGAGTTCTTCAATCGTTATATCAGGGTCGTCAATGATAGCTACAATACCGTTAATTACTTCAGTAAGGTTATGGGGTGGTATGTTGGTTGCCATACCAACTGCTATTCCTGATGAGCCATTGACAAGTAGATTTGGAAACCTTGAGGGCAATACTGAAGGCTCTTTTAATCTTTCATCATAGTTAGGAACAAAATCTACCGTTTCCTTTTCAATATCGCTGAGCATTTCTACTGCCAGTTTAGACATTCTTGCTTCAGTATATCTCATTGCTGCCGCCGGATCCCCATCAATAGAACCAAAGTTTCCGTGGCCGTCAATTAAAGGATATCTCAAAGAAAAATCTTGAGCCATTCTTACCATACTATCATATACAGCCGCATCTCCATGAGGATGATATTTACCTAGAACTTCTCCAACAGTGGTTGCAGATTTTCTGTGGGGCTTATCCGGAGTAAATCCTAACTCATTCATAGCATAAAGTATTCTTCTATGAACCGGCTTTAACCCATCCCTTACATCTGGAAGCGCTCGCCCAACAATAACACTCATTGCATAGTCTATATATGATTTTTTCATTTCCGACTCGATATCCACCGGAATAATCTTTTGTGCGGAGTTGTCAATCATTTGTTTGTTATCCTCCCTTTGATATGAAATAGTGGGTAGTGGGTAGCGTTATATTTTTCAACTCACAACCCACTACCCACTAACTTAGATATCTAAATTGCTTACCATCTTCGCATGAGCTTCAATAAATTCTCTTCTGGGTTCTACCTTATCTCCCATCAATATTGTAAAAATTTCATCTGCCGCTACGGCATCTTCTAACTCTACTCTGAGAATAGTTCGTGTTTCAGGATTCATCGTAGTTTCCCATAATTGTGTAGGATTCATTTCACCTAAACCTTTGTATCTCTGTACATTGGCATCTTTCCCCATTTCTAACAGAGCTCTTTCCAACTCTCTATCATTATATGCATATGTTATATTCTTTCCTTTAGAAATTTTGAAGAGTGGTGGTTGAGCAATATATACATGGCCATTTTCAATAAGGGGTCTCATGAATCTAAAGAAGAAAGTTAATAGCAGCGTTCTTATGTGAGATCCATCTACGTCAGCGTCTGCCATAATAATTACTTTACCATACCTTAATTTTGAAATATCAAAATCATCACCAATACCGGCACCTAAAGCAGTAATAACCGGCATTAATTTATCATTTCCATATACTTTATCTATTCTTGCTTTTTCCACATTCAGCATTTTACCCCATAAAGGTAAAATTGCCTGAAATCTTCTATCTCTTCCCTGCTTTGCTGAACCACCTGCAGAATCACCTTCTACAATATAGATCTCTGTTAATTCTGGATTTCTTTCGGAACAATCGGCTAATTTCCCGGGCAATGACGTACTTTCCAAAGCACTTTTTCTTCTTGTTAATTCTCTGGCTTTTCTTGCAGCCTCCCGGGCTCTGGCAGCTGTAATTGATTTTTCAAGAATAGCTTTTGAAATCGGGGGATTTTCTTCTAAAAAAGCTGCTAATTTTTCATTCATCACCCCTTCTACCAGACCTCTTATTTCACTATTCCCAAGTTTTGTTTTTGTCTGTCCTTCAAATTGGGGTTCTCTTAATTTTACACTTATTACTGCAGTAAGCCCTTCTCTTACATCTTCTCCGCTGAGGTTCTTATCATTATCTTTTAATATGTTATACTTTCTGGCATAATCGTTAAAAACCTTTGTTAAGGAAGTCTTAAATCCAGTTTCATGCGTTCCCCCCTCAGTAGTATTAATATTGTTTGCAAAACTGAATATATTTTCAACATAGGTATCGTTATATTGCATTGCAATTTCTACCTGAGAGCCATCTTTCTCCCCTTCAAAATAAATTACCTCTTTATGAAGAGCCTCTTTATTTCTATTTATATATTCAACGAAGGACTTAATTCCACCTTCATATTTTAATTCTTTTTCTTTGCCTTCGCCTCTTTTATCCGATAATACAATCCTTATACCCCCGTTAAGAAATGCCAGTTCTCTTAATCGTGTGAGCAGTACGTCAAAATCATAAATTAGATCTTCAAATATCTGATAGTCAGGTTTAAAGGATATTTTTGTACCTCTTTTGCTTGTTGTTCCAATAATTTTTAGTGGAGCGAGTGTTTTACCTCTCTCATATCTCTGGAAATGAATATTTTCTCCGTCATACACTTCTACTTCCAACCATTCTGAAAGGGCATTTACCACTGATGCTCCTACGCCATGCAAACCTCCGGATACCTTGTATCCTTCTCCTCCAAATTTTCCACCGGCATGTAGTACAGTAAACACTACTTCTACAGCAGGAATACCCATTTTAGGATGTATTCCTACAGGAATTCCTCTTCCATCGTCCTCTACTGTAATGGAGTTATCTTCGTTGATTGTAACAAAGATATTTTCACAATATCCTGCCAAGGCTTCATCTATACTATTATCAACAATTTCATATACTAAATGGTGTAAACCTCTGGTACCTGTACTACCGATATACATTCCCGGTCTTTTTCTAACAGCCTCTAACCCTTCAAGTACTTGTATTTGAGTTTCATCATAATTTATATTTACTTTATCTTTAACCATACGTACCTCCTTTTCTCCATTCTCTTAAACGTTTGCTATATCATCAATATATCCGGCTCTCTTATAAAGAGTTATAGATGAAATTGGTGAAAGGTATATTTTACTCTTCTTATCTACTTCGGTAATAATAAAGGATTTTGGCAGATCTTCTGAAATATTTTCTATAAACCCTTCTTCTTCAGCAATAGTCAAAAATTCTTTAGTTATTTTTGAAATAGTAGTAGTTTCAAGGTCCATTATAGCAATAACATTTTTTAAACTAACTACTACATCCCCACCCAGATGCAAAAACATTCTAATGTCCTCCTTTCAAAACAGTACCTTTTTCAATCTTAAAAAATGAGATATCCCTATCCATAATAAATCTATCAATATCTGTACAAGTAATCATTACCTGTTTATTTTCCATACTTCTTAAAATATACTCCTGCCTTTGATGGTCTAACTCAGACATTATATCATCTAGTAAAAGTACAGGATATTCCCCTAAATCTTCTTTCATAAATTCCATCTCCGCCATTTTTAAAGAAAGAACTGCCGTCCGCTGTTGTCCTTGGGAACCAAAATTTTTTACAGATATATTATTTACTATAAAATCGACATCATCTCTATGAGGGCCAGTTAAAGTAATTCCAGTATCAACTTCTTTTCTCTTATTAGCGTTCAAAATTTTTTCAAAAAGCTTTTTAATTTCTGCCAATTGATTTGTTTCTCCAATTTCAACATTAGGTAAATATTGAACATCCAGTTGTTCTGCACCCTGTGTAATATTAAAATGGATGGACTTTGCAATTTCTTGTATTTTTTTTATAAATAATGCTCTATATAGTATGATTTTGGCACCGTACTCCATCAATTTTTCATCCCAGACAGATAAGGTGTCTTGAAGCGAACTTTTTTTACTAATTGTTTTTAAAAGATTATTCCTTTGTTCTAAAACTTTCATATACTGCTGTAAGTTATAAAAATAAGCAGGACGCATCTGACTAATGCATACATCTAAAAATCTCCTGCGCAGTGAAGGTCCTTCCTTTATCAAATTTAGATCCTCTGGTGAAAACATAACGGCATTGAAAAATCCCATTAATTCGCCTATTCTATTAATGGGTATTTCATTTATTTTTATTCTTTTTTTTTGATTTTGGGATAAAACCATTTCCCCAGTTTTACATTCATCTTTACTTAAAAAACTCATCTTAATATTAGCATAATCATATCCAAATCTTATCAATTCTTTGTCCCTATTTGTACGATGCGATTTACCGGTAGCAAACAAATATATTGATTCAAGAATGTTGGTTTTACCTTGTGCATTATTACCGTAGATAACGTTAATGCCTTTTCCGAAATCTATATCAGCATAGTTATAATTTCTATAATTGCTTAATTTTATATTACTGACATGCATTTAAAAGATCCTCTATTCTACGATAAATTCAATATTATTTTCCAGTTTAACTGTAATATGATCGTTTGGAAATATTTTTTTACCTCTTTGCTCTACAACTTGTCCGTTTACTTTTACTAGTCCATTTATTATAAGCTGCTTTGCATCTGCCCCCGATTCCGCTATACCAGCCCATTTAAGTAATTGGTCCAGCTTAATATATTCAGTATCAATCTTAATTTTGTCCATATTAATATTCACCTAATCTCAATATATATTTGTTAATATTATATCATTATTTATAAGTTTAATAAATAACTTTTAATAAGCCTGAGATTTTAATTCTCAGGCTTGTCGTCATATTTTATGCATAACAGTTTAATACTATTTTCATTTGTATCTGTGACCTGTATCGGCGGATCATGAGCGTTAATCTTTATCTTAATCTCTAATTATTCACTTCTCAATCTTACAGGCAATACTAAATAAATAAATTGCTCTCCTTCAATAGGTTTTATAATACATGGGCTTAAGCTGGTGTTAAATTCCATATAGATTTCATCACACTCACATGCTTTTAAAGCATCCAAAAGATATTTGTGGTTAAAGCCTATCTCTAGATCATCACCAAAAGTTTCTACAGGAACCGAATCCTGAACTGTCCCAGTTTGTGTCATACAGCTTATAATGATCTTATCCATTTTTATATTTAATTTTACAGGGTATTTCTGATTATCTGAAGTTATGATAAGAGCTGCGCGTTCAATGCTATCTATAAGGGGTTTTACCGATGCTTTAACCCTTAATTGGTATTCTTTAGGTATAATCTGTTTATAATTTAAAAATTCGCCTTCTAATAACCTGGATATGATACGACAATTATCAAATTCAAAGAGTACATGTTTTGTAGTAATATATATATTTATATCTTCTTCACCTTCTCGTATTATTTTTGATAATTCATTTAACGTCTTTCCAGGAATAACAATAGATAATTTACTATCTTTTGTGTCTATAGTTTCTTTTCTTAATGCAAGTCTATATCCGTCTACAGAAACCATATTTAACTCATTATTGTTAACTTCTAAACAAGAACCTGTAAGAATGAGTTTATTTTCATTAGTACCTACTGCAAATATTGTTTGTCGAATCATACTTCTCAAGCACTCTTGGGTAACAACCAAGGCATTTTCTTTTTGAACTTTAGGTAGTTCTGGAAATTCTGCTGAAGATATCCCCATAATAGTAAATTCAGAATTTCCACATTTTATATATGTGCTATTATTCTCTTGTACTTCTATATGAACGATATCATTAGGCAATTTTCTTACTATATCTCCAAATATTTTTGAATTAAGTACAACTGATCCAGTCCGTTCGACCGTTGCTTCGACATTGCATTCAATACCAAGCTCCAGATCATTTCCGGTTAATTTTAAATTTTCTGAAGCTTCTAACAAAATCCCTTCTAAAATTGGTAAAGCTGACTTTGGCGAAACAGCTTTTTGCACAATATTTATTCCGTCCAATAAAATATTTTTGTCGCAAAGTATTTTCATTTGTGGATAACTCCTTTTCGTTTTTTTATATAAATATATAAACAGTTTTTAGTAGGATTAGTAATAAGTTATGTTGTTTTTGTGGATAAATCTTTTTATGTCCTATTTTACTTTGACGAATATGTTTATATTTTGTTGAAAAAACACGTTTTTTGACTAACAAAAAGAACAGGCAAACAATTTGCAAAAAGTTTTACACAGCTTTAAAACAGAAAATTAACAACAGTATGTGGATTATTTGCCTTTAATATTTTTATTTAATTCTTCTATTATTTTCTTAACTTCTGAGTCATTCTTCATATCTTCTTCTATTTTACCAATTGCATGCAATACTGTGGTATGGTCTCTTCCGCCAAATACTTCTCCGATTTTAGGAAGTGATAAATCTGTTAATTCCCTACATAAATACATTGCAATTTGCCGTGGGTATGCAACATTCTTGGTTCTTTTTGATGATTTGAAATCCTCCATTTTGATATTAAAGTATTTGCCTACAGCCTCCTGAATTATAGCAGGTGTGATTGTTTTAACGTTATTTGCTGATAGAAAATCTTTTAAAGCTTCGTCGGCAAGTTCTTGTGTTATTTCCTGTTCTACAAGAGCACCGAAGGCTATAATGCGATTTAGAGCGCCTTCTAATTCTCTAATGTTGGATTTAATCTTATTTGCTACATATATTAATATTTCATCCGGAACAATCAGCTTTTCCAGTTGAGCTTTCTTTTTTAATATAGCTATTCTTGTTTCCAGGTCAGGGGGTTGAATATCGCCTATTAAACCCCACTCAAATCTGGAGCGCAGTCTTTCTTCTAAAGTGTGTATTTCTTTAGGAGGTCTGTCGCTGGTAAGGATAATTTGCTTGTTTGCTTCATGTAGTGCATTGAAGGTATGAAAGAATTCCTCTTGCGTTCTTTCTTTTCCTGCTATAAATTGAATATCGTCTACTAACAGTACATCAATGTTTCTGTATCTGTTTCTGAATTCTTCGTTTCTATCATCTTTAATAGAGTTAATTAACTCATTTGTAAATTTTTCTGATGAAACGTATACTACTTTCGTCGATGGGGATTGGCTTAATATATAATGACCAATTGCATGCATTAAATGGGTTTTTCCTAATCCAACTCCGCCATATAAAAATAGAGGATTATATGCCTTAGCCGGCGATTCAGCAACAGCTAGTGAAGCAGCATGTGCAAAGCGGTTGCTGTTACCAACTACAAATGTATCAAAGGTATATTTCGGATTAAGAGTGGTATTATTTGGTTCATCTTGAACTGCTTTTTCATTAGCTGTATTGTCATTGATCTTTTCCTGGTCTTTTTCTCCTATGATAATTACTGATATATTAAATTCCCTTGATGTTGCTGCAGCTAGAGCATTTTGGATAAGCGGAAAATACCTTCCTAATATGATATTTTTATTAAAATCATTAGGAACACCTAACACAATCTTATTTTCTGAAATTGAAATAGGAACAATGGTTTTAATCCATGTATTAAAACCT
This sequence comes from Petroclostridium xylanilyticum, assembly GCF_002252565.1. Taxonomy (NCBI): domain Bacteria; kingdom Bacillati; phylum Bacillota; class Clostridia; order Eubacteriales; family Oscillospiraceae; genus Petroclostridium; species Petroclostridium xylanilyticum. The sequence goes on along the minus strand of NZ_NPML01000018.1, from coordinate 467,604 downwards.
ACTTCAGTTATTTCAGATTTAATAATGTTTAGTGTTTTATTCCACAAATCTGTTAAATAGTTATTCATAAGTGTTCCTCCTAAGTGAATAATAAAAAAATATCTACATATAATAATGAGTTATCAACATAATTATCAACAATTGTGGATAATTTAATAACTGCTTGTTAATGATGTCAATAAGTATAAAATAAATCTATATGTCAATAATAAAAAATGGCAAAGTTGAAATTATTCACAGAACTTTTAATAAAATTATTGACATATTAAAGTGAATAAAATACATAGTTTTAGAAGATTATTAACATTTATTCACAGATTTATCCACAATATGTGAGTAAATAATTAAATTTTATGTAATTTTTAAAAGTTATCAACAGGCAAATATTAATATATCAAAATTTCTGTGAATATTCAATGATAAAATATAAAATAGTAACATAGAACTATCCACAGGTTAATTTAAGGTTTTTGTTTTTACTTTCTTGACATTTGTTAATTAATTAAGATATAATTGAAACGATGTCTTTAGATATCTTTAAATGTTGTATTGTTTAAAAGTACTTAATATAATGATATTGATTTACGTGAATAGTGGTTTTTATCAATTTTGATACATGATCATTAGCCCATATTTATCCGTATTTTGAGAAGGGGGTGTTAACTGTGCTAAGAACGTATCAACCTAAGAAAAGACAAAGAAAAAAAGAACATGGTTTCAGAAAAAGAATGCGTACAAGAAATGGACGAAAAGTATTGGCTAGAAGAAGACAAAAAGGTAGAAAAAGATTGTCAGCATAAAGGCCACTTTCAAGTGGTCTTTTTGTATTAATTTTCGTAACCCAAACTTATATAATTGTAGAATACTAAGTTATGGAGTTTTATCTTGTTTGGGTTAAAAGGGTAGATCGCATGCAAAAGACAGTTTCATTGACCGAAAATAGACAATTTAAGAGAATTTATGATAAAGGAAATTCTTATGCAAATAATCTTTTGGTAGTTTATTTCCTTCCGAATAGTTCGTCAGAAATTAGATTAGGCATTACCGTCAATAAAAAACTCGGAAAAGCCGTAGTGAGAAATCGAGTTAAAAGATTGATAAAGGAAAGCTACAGGTTGAAGGAAATGTATATAAAAGAAGGCTATGATATTGTCTTTGTTGCAAGAGTGCGTGCGAAAGAAGCTACTTATCATGAAATAAGTGGTGCAATGCATAATCTATTGAAACGTGCAGGCTTGTTAAAGTGATCAGTAGTTAATCATTAGTGGTTAATAGAAAACGGATTTAGAAATTTTAACTATCAGTAAGTAAAAAATAAAAACTGTGTTGTATCTGATCTGATAGTGGAGTTAATTATGAAAAAAGTTATCATTTATTGCGTTATAATTTATCGAAAATACATTTCACCTTTAAAGAGACCAAGTTGCCGGTTTTACCCTACATGTTCTCAATATGCTCTGGAGGCAATAGATAAATATGGTATATTTAAAGGTGGATATTTAACTATAAAAAGGATTTTAAGGTGTCATCCTTTTAATCCAGGAGGTTATGACCCGGTTGAGTGAAAAAGGAGGATGAAAAGATTTTATGGGAGATATTTTTGGTTTGCTTGTTACAGGCCCCCTTGGATCAATTCTAAGTTATATTTACTCTTTTACTAAGAGTTATGGTTTATCTATCATCTTATTTACTATCTTCATTAAGGTAGTATTATTGCCCCTTGCTATTAAACAACAAAAGTCAATGGTAGAAATGCAAAAAATTCAGCCGATCCTTGCTGATATACAGAAAAAATATAAAAATGATAAAGAAAAACTACAGCAAGAAACATTAAAGGTATATCAAGAACATAAAGTTAACCCTGCTGGTGGTTGTTTACCGCTGCTTATACAATTACCTATTATATTTGGATTATATAGGGTAATTTATCAACCTCTTACGTATATTTTAAAAATGTCACAGCAAGAAATTAGTGAAATGGCGGCTAAATTAGGTCTTAATGCCAGGGATGAAATAAAAATAGCCGAACAGATGAAAAATATTAATCTTGAATTCTTAGGATTGAATTTAGCTCAAATTCCTCAGTTTAATGTGCCCAGTGTTTTATGGCTTATTCCTATTACTGCTGCGTTAACCACATATTTATCAAGTAAGTTAACTTCAGTGACTACATCTTCTTCTCAAAACCAGCAGGCTGTACAAATGCAAAACAGTATGATGACGGTATTTCCAATAATGACGGGATTTATTTGTTTTTCATTGCCTGCAGGGGTAGGTTTATACTGGGTGGTTAGCAATTTACTTCAAATGGTGCAACAAATATTTTTAAATAAAATTTTTGCTCCGGCTATGAAGGAGGGGAAATCATAATCAATGAAAAATGCAGTAGAAAAAACAGGGAAAACAGTTGATGAAGCAATTAATGCTGCACTTGCTGAGTTAAATCTGGGAAGGGATAAAGTGGACATCGAGGTTATAGACGAAGGTAATAAAGGTTTATTTGGGTTAATTGGCACAAAAGTTGCGAGGGTTAGAGTTACTCCTAAAGAAACTGCGGAAGATAGAGCAAGGGAATTTTTAAATAGTGTGTTTGATAAGATGAAATTAAAAGTTAAGATTAATTTTGAAGAGAAAGGGAATTCTTTAAATATTCTTCTAGAAGGAGATGATATGGGTATCCTTATTGGAAGAAGGGGTGAAACTCTTGATTCCTTGCAATATCTCACCAGCTTGGTAGTAAATAGAGGCGATAATGAATATATTAGAGTTTCTATGGATACCGAGAATTACAGAAAAAAAAGAGAGGAAACACTATCTAAGCTTGCCAAGCGGTTGGCAGAAAGAGTGCTAAAATATAGAAGAAGTATAACACTAGAGCCAATGAATCCATATGAAAGAAGAATAATTCATTCAACTTTGCAGAATAATAAAATGATTACTACTTATAGTATTGGTGAAGAGCCGAATAGAAAAGTAGTCATAGCTTTAAATAATCGTAAAAAACTTGAAGTATAAGAGCACTGATGTGCGTAAAGCTGTAGCTGAAGGCTTATAATATATAAATAATATAGGGTCTACAGCACAGCTTTTTTGTTAATATAAAAATAGTGGGGAGTGGGGAGTAAAACCGAAACCACAGAAAAAGTCCGGTTTAGCATATTTTCATCATTATTTGTGCCGGGTGCGCCCGGCGTGGCAGTTAGTATGAAAGTAGCTCAGAGTTTTGGGTTCGGATTTTATAATTTTCGAATGTTCTTCTTAATTTATTAAATGGAGTTGGAAATAGATGTACATGAACGATACGATTGCAGCAATTTCAACGGCTCCCGGTATTGGTGGAATTGGTATTATTAGAGTTAGCGGTAAGGATGCTGTTACTATTGTAGATAAAATATTTAAAAGTCCTAAGGGAAAAAAATTAAGTAATGTAAAATCTCATACTATTCATTATGGTCATATTGTAAAAGTGGGAACATCACAAAATATTGATGAAGTTTTAGTTTCGGTAATGAGAGAACCACATACTTTTACCAAAGAGGATATTGTGGAAATTAACTGCCATGGTGGAATTGTTTCTACTCGTAATGTACTTGAACAAGTTTTAAATGCAGGAGCCAGGCTTGCCGATCCTGGTGAGTTTACAAAGCGGGCCTTTTTAAATGGCAGGATAGATCTTGTTCAGGCTGAAGCTATCATTGATATTATAAATTCAAAGACAAATATTGGACTTGAGTCTGCTATGGACCAATTAGATGGAAGTTTATCCGGTAAAATTTTTGATATAAGGAAGAAATTAATTAATATTGCTGCACACCTTCAAGCTGCCGTAGATTTTCCGGAAGATGATATTGATGAATTGAGTGAAGATAAGCTTATCGAGTCTTTAAATCTAGTGCTTCAAGAAATTAATCATCTTATTGAAACTGCCGATATGGGTAAAATTATCAGAGAAGGACTAAGTACTGTTATTGTTGGAAAACCTAACGCAGGAAAATCTTCGTTACTTAATGCTCTGGTTAGAGAGAATAGAGCTATCGTTACTGAAATTCCGGGAACAACAAGAGATGTGATTGAAGAATATATCAATATTAAAGGTGTTCCGTTAAAAGTTGTAGATACTGCAGGTATAAGAGAGACTGATGATATCGTAGAGAGAATTGGTGTTGAAAAATCAAAAGAATTCATTAATAAAGCGGATTTAATTATTCTTATTTTGGATGGTAGTGAAGAGTTGAATGAAAATGATAAGAATATTATAAAACTTGTACTGGATAAGAAAGTTATCGTTTTAATTAATAAAGTAGATTTAGAAACAAAGATAGAATATAACTATATTCAAGACTTTTTTAAAGAGCATCCTATTATTAATATTTCAGTTAAAACAGGAACTGGATTGGAGGACTTGGAGAACACGATTAAAGATATGTTCTTTGGTGGAAAGATTAGCATAAAAGAGGATGTTATTGTGACAAATGTAAGGCATAAGGATTCTTTAATAAAAGCAAGGCAGAGCTTGAATGAGGCTATAAATGCTATTGAAATCGGAATGCCAGTAGATATGGTTTCTATAGATATAAAAAATGCTATTGAAAGCTTGGGTGAAATTGTAGGATTAACTGTATCTGAAGAGATAGTGGACCAAATTTTTAGAGAATTTTGCCTTGGGAAATGAGGTGTTAAAATGGAATATTTTGCTGGAGAATATGATGTTGCTGTTATAGGTGGGGGACATGCAGGCTGTGAGGCTGCTTTAGCATCTGCCCGTCTAGGATGTTCTACCATCATGTTTGCAATTAATCTTGATAGTATTGCAAATATGCCGTGTAATCCCAGTATAGGAGGTACAGCAAAAGGCCATCTTGTCAGGGAGATTGATGCCCTTGGCGGTGAAATGGGTAAAAATGCGGATAAGACTTTTATTCAGTCAAGGATTCTAAATAGGGGAAAAGGTCCTGCAGTATATTCCTTGCGTGCTCAATCTGACCGCCGTGCATACCAGATTGAAATGAAGCATACGCTTGAAAAGCAGGAAAACCTGGATATAAAGCAGGCAGAAGTTGTTGACTTATTAATTGAAAACAAGGTTGTAAAAGCTGTTAAAACGCATACCGGTGCTATCTTTAATGTAAAAGCTGTAGTTTTGGCGACGGGAACTTTTTTGCGAGGGAAAATTATTATTGGAGATGTAAGCTACAGTGGCGGTCCGGATGGATTGTTTCCGGCGAATAAATTATCTGATGCATTGCGGGAACATGGTATTGAATTGATGAGATTTAAAACAGGAACTCCGGCAAGAATCAACTCTAGAAGTGTTGATTTTTCAAAAATGGAAGAACAAAAAGGCGATGACGTGATCACACCTTTTTCTTTTGAAACAGAGGAGATTGGGGAAAATAAAGTTTCATGCTGGCTTACATATACAAATGAGAATACGCATAAGGTAATTCGCGATAACCTTCATCGGTCCCCACTTTTTGGCGGAATGATCGAGGGTGTAGGTCCCCGCTATTGTCCTTCTATTGAAGATAAAGTTGTACGTTTTGCAGATAAAGATAGGCATCAGATATTCATTGAGCCTATGGGGTTAAATACTGAAGAGATGTATGTCCAGGGAATGTCAAGCAGTCTTCCGGAGGATGTCCAGCTTCAGATGTTGCGTACCATTCCTGGTCTTGAAAATGTTAAAATGATGAGAACAGCTTATGCAATAGAATATGATTGTATCAATCCTACACAATTGAACTTGACCCTTGAATTTAAGGAAATATCCGGTTTATATGGTGCCGGACAATTTAATGGAAGCTCAGGATATGAAGAGGCTGCAGCTCAAGGTTTAATTGCCGGTATAAATGCAGCATTAAAGATAAAAGGCAGAGAGCCTTTGATTTTGGACCGGTCTGAAGCATATATAGGAACTTTAATAGATGACCTTGTAACAAAGGGGACGTCTGAGCCCTATAGGATGCTTACATCCCGTTCAGAATATAGGTTGCTGCTGAGGCAGGATAATGCAGATTTAAGATTAACACCAATAGGATATAAGATAGGTTTAATCTCTGAAGAGAGGTATCAAAAATTTTTAAAGAAGAAAGCGCAGATCGAAGAAGAAATTAAAAGATTGGAAAACACTATTATTCCTCCTACTGATGAGGTTAATGCGTTTTTAGAAAAAAATAACAGTACAAGAATTAAGACAGGTGTTAGATTAGTTGAATTACTTAGAAGACCGGAAATTTCTTATGAAGCTCTTGGTGAAATCGATAAAACTCGCCCTGAACTACCTTTTGCCGTCACTGAACAGGTTTCTATACATATTAAGTATGAAGGATATATAAAGCGCCAGTTGATGCAGATAGAACAATTTAAAAAATTAGAAAATAAAAAGCTGCCAAAAGATATAGATTATAATAGCATTCAAGGTTTGCGTTTGGAGGCCAGACAAAAGCTATCAAAGATAAGACCGGAATCAGTAGGACAAGCATCAAGGATTTCCGGGGTGTCACCAGCAGATATTTCTGTATTGATGATTTACCTTGAACAAATGAGAAGAGAAGCTACAGTCAAAAATCAAGAGTAATTAGGAAAAAGGTTGTGACATAATGGACTACAGTGAAATTTTAAAAGAAGGTGCCAGACAATTCAATATAGATTTATCCTCTGAGCAAATTGATAAATTTATGGTATATAAGAAGCTGCTTTTAGAGTGGAATGAGAAAATTAACTTAACTGCTATTGAAGATGAAGGAGAAGTTATTATAAAACATTTTTTAGATTCCATCTCATGTTTACTTACTGACAAATTTACTAATCATTGTACAGTAATTGATGTTGGCACTGGCGCTGGTTTTCCAGGCCTTCCTATAAAAATTGTGCGTCAGGATATTAGTGTTACATTACTTGACTCTCTAAATAAACGAATAAATTTTTTGAATGAAGTAATAAACAAATTATATTTACCAGCAGTAGAAACTTTACATGGGAGAGCAGAAGATATAGGTAATAATAAGTATAGGGAGAAATTTGATATCTCTATATCTCGTGCTGTGGCAAATTTGTCTGTATTAGCCGAATATTGTCTTCCTCTTGTTAAGATAGGAGGATATTTTATCAGTATGAAAGGTCCGGATGTAAAGGAAGAGTTAGAACAGGCAAATAAAGCCATTGACATATTAGGTGGAGAATTATCGGACGTTAAATTAGTAAGACTACCATTTACAGAGATTAATCATAGTTTAGTTATTGTAAAAAAAATAAGACAATGTCCGACAAAATATCCTAGAAAGGCAGGAAAACCTGCAAAAGAACCAATTAGATGATTATATTTTATAGATTATAATGTAATAATGTGACGAACGATTTTTTACCACGTTTGTGAATATTATGGTATAATACAAAAAAGAGAAATAATAATCGAAACAACTGGTCCTATATGTGGTAAAGGAGGCTTATTGTATATGATGGAGGTTATGTCTATGTTTAGAAGTAGTAATGATGAGAAAGGGAAAATTATTAATATTCCCATTGATAAAATAAAACCTAATCCATACCAGCCTCGTAAACATTTTGATAAAGCAGCTTTGGAAGAATTGTGTGGATCGATTAAACAGTATGGTGTATTACAGCCAATTAATGTTCGGAAAATAGGTTCTGGAAATTATGAGTTGGTAGCGGGTGAGAGGCGGTTGAGAGCATCTCAAATGGCTAATTTTAAAGAAATTCCAGCTATTATTGTAGATATTAATGATAATGATTCTGCCGTATTGGCCCTTATTGAAAATTTGCAGAGGGAAGACCTTAATTTTATGGAAGAAGCAGAAGGTTATTTCCACTTGATATCGGAGCATGGCCTTACACAGGAAGAGTTAGCAATAAAGATTGGCAAAAACCAGTCAACTATTGCTAATAAACTAAGACTTTTAAAGCTGCCGCCTTTAGTTAAAAAAATAATAAATGATAACAATTTGACTGAAAGACATGCTCGCGCTTTGTTAAAGCTTCCTGATGAACAGTTGCAGCTAAAGGTTTTAAAGACTGTTTGTGAAAAGGGCTTGAATGTAAAAAAGACTGAAGAATTAATACAAAAGACAATTGACCGTATAACTGAAGAAAAAGATAAAACTAAACGTGGAAAGCAAATTAGGGCTTTTAGAGATATACGTATATTTGTAAATACTATAAAACAAGCCATAGATATGATGAAGCAATCGGGAATTGACGCAAAAGCATCGCATGAAGATAAAGGCGAATACATTGAATATGTGATTAGGATACCAAAGTGATTAGGTATAGATTCAGATAGAGATAAGTTATAAAGATTAAAATGAAAAACTGATATTTTTATTGTATCAGTTTTTTATTTTTTTATAAATCTATATCTATATACTTACTGATAATGATTTTACATGGCAGATAAAGTTAATAAGTTCACAGTTCACGGTTCACAGTAAAGGCTATTCAATCGTTTGCTACTGTGAACTGAGAGCTGTTAACTGTGAGCTATATATTAATCTTTATCTTCAATTAGCATTTTCCTATTAACAGCAATATACCAATCAAGATAAATGAAATACCTGCACCTATCTGAATATATTGGGCTGGTATATATTTATGAAGTATATCTCCGCATATTACACCTATAAGAGATGATAGTACTAATGCAGAAGCTGCTCCCATAAAGACAGGCAGACTGGATTTTGATTTTGATGCTAACAGCATTGTTGACAATTGTGTCTTATCTCCTAACTCAGCTAAAAATACTACCCAAAATGTAGTAAATATTATTTTCCACATGTTTTGTTCCCCCTGATTTAGTTGCTTTAGAAATATGATATTAATAAAATAGTTTAAGTACAGCAGAACTTTGTATTAGTAACTTCATTTCATTTATTTGACTGCACGATATAATAATTCTTACTTGTTTAAATCTTTTTAGCTAATTTGTTATTGTTTAAGAATAATCTGATAACCTGGTATATAATCTTGGCAATTATTAATCCGCACGTTATACAAAGTATCATACTTAATGAAAAAGCAAATGCTTCGAGATCGGTACTATCGTTATGAATATTTGAAAAAGTTTTAATACTTGGATTGTATAATTTATAAGTAATATTTAATGAATATGTAGGTGCTGCTGTAATTATGCTAAAAGAATCCGATTCACTATAATAATTTAAAAAGATTGCCCATGAAAAAAAACACCAGATTATACTTAGGCATATTATCTTAGAACGAATCAGGTTACTAAGTTTCATTCCTATTCACCTCACATTATGCTATTATATTATATTCGACAGGTAGGCATTTATTCTATTTCAATTTTTATAAAAAATATTACTTCTAGTTGACAATAATTATATTATTAATGAAAAATAAAATTACCAGTAAAGGATTTTTCCAATTATATTAAGATTTTCTATAATATTGCTCAAAAATATTTAGGGAATATTTATTTTTTCATTAAGAATTATTACACTAGTGTTCCAATATATCCAATATATCCAATATATAAGTATGCTTATTCTTTGGATTTTATGTAAAATAAAATCTTTTATCTATATATGTTGCAAAAAAGATTTTACAGAATCGTTCAGGAACGTGACATGAGGACGGTTCGAAACCGCTGAAAAAGTCCGATTTTATTAAAAATGTTTCACGTGAAACATTTTATTGTTTCAATTCACTGAGAATATATGCTATAATAGGATAGTAGTTGTATAGTTAATTTTTTATGTAATACCTACAGAAAGGCGGTGATATTTTGACTAAGATTATTGCTGTTGCTAATCAAAAAGGAGGAGTAGGCAAGACTACAACTTCTGTAAATCTTAGTGCCTGCCTTGCAGCAAAAGGGCAAAAGGTTTTAATTATCGATATAGACCCTCAAGGTAATACTACCAGCGGTATAGGCATAAATAAAAAATCATTAAAAAAGTCGATATATGATGTTATTATTAATGATGATGATATGAATGAGGTTATTATAAAAACCGCGTATGATAATTTATATATTTGTCCGTCAAATATTCAGTTAGCTGGTGCAGAAATTGAATTGGTAGCAATTATATCAAGAGAATATCGTTTGAAAAATGCTGTTAATTCATTAAAAAATGAATATGATTATATTATCATAGACTGTCCACCTTCATTAGGGTTACTTACCATCAATGCATTAACTTGTGCAAATACCATTTTGGTACCTATTCAATGTGAATATTATGCATTAGAGGGATTGAGCCAATTAACGAATACTATTAAACAGGTAAAAAAATATTTAAATCCTGATCTTGATATAGAAGGTGTACTGTTAACAATGTTTGATGCAAGAACTAACCTTTCTATTCAGGTTGTAGAAGAAGTAAAAAAATATTTTCCTAAAAAAGTTTATAAAACAGTAATTCCAAGAAATATACGGTTAAGTGAAGCACCTAGCTTTGGTCAGCCAATTATTGTTTATGATCCAAAATCTAGGGGAGCAGAATGTTATACTGAGTTAGCAGATGAAATTATCGAGTATACTAAAGAGGTGATATAATTGGTTAAGAGGGGACTGGGTAAAGGACTGGGTGCATTGCTTCCAGGTGTTGATACAGAGGAAGACAGTCCAATAAAAGAAATAAAGTTAACTGAAATTGAGCCGAATAAATCTCAACCAAGAAAGAATTTTGATGAAGAGAAATTGGAAGCTTTAGCAGAATCTATTAAAACGCATGGAGTTATTCAGCCTATAATAGTCAAAAAGTTGGAATCTGGATTTTATCAGATAATTGCCGGTGAGAGACGCTGGAGAGCTGCGAGGCTAGCTGGTTTAAAAACTATTCCTGTAATCATCAAAGATTATGAAAAAAAAGAAGTTTTAGAAATTGCATTAATTGAAAATTTACAAAGAGAAGATCTTAATCCTATTGAAGAATCTGAAGCGTATCAGAATTTAATAAATGAATTTAATTTAACGCAAGAAGAAATAAGTGCAAGGGTGGGAAAAAGTAGATCAGCCATTGCTAATGCACTACGATTATTAAATTTACCGGAGGGAATCAAGCAATTATTAATTGAAGATAAGATTTCAAGTGGCCATGCAAGGGCTATTTTAAGTATTGATAATATTGAGCTTCAAATACAGGTTGCTAATAAGGTAGTCAATGAAGGGTTAAGTGTAAGAGAAACGGAGAAATATGTAAAAGCTCTTGTATCACAAAAGTCTAAAAAAAATAAAAAAGATAATAAATTATCACATGTATATATTGATATACAGAATAGAATGTCTCAGAACCTTGGTACTAAAGTTAGAATTTATCCGGGAGCAAATAAAAGTAAAATTGAAATTGAATATTATTCGGATGATGACCTTGAGAGGATAATGAATTTATTGAAGTGTTAGTTGGTATTATGAAATTAATAATTGGTAAATATTAAAAAAAAATAAAAGTGTAAAAAAATGCTCTTTCATATTTTGTCTAGAATTGAATTTTAGAGATAAGGTAATATAATTCCATTGCTAAATAATTATTTTAATTGTAGGTCAAATATAGCTGTCTAATTAAATGTTTCACGTGAAACAATAAAGAAGGAGTAGTAAAATGGATTTAATAGATAGTGCTATTAAAAATAATTTAAGTTATATTATTGTTATACTGGTAATTATAAATTTAATAACATTAATTATTACTTTAGCAAACGGTTTAAGAGTAGGTGGGCTAAAAAGGAGGTATAAGAAACTTACAGATGATTTAAATGACAAGGATTTAGAGCGTATAATTTTAGATTACTATGATCGTGTTCACCAGGTAATGTTAAAAAATAATGATATTGAACAGCATTTAAAAAGGATGGAAGGTAAATTAGAGCTCTGCGCACAAAAAATAGGGGTAGTTCGATATAATGCATTTGACAATGTGGGAAGTAACTTAAGTTTTGCAATTGCTGTGTTGGATTCACGTGATAATGGATTTGTTATCAATGGTGTTTACTCAAGAGAAAGCTCAACTACATATGCTAAACCTATTGTTGATGGAAAATCAAAGTATACACTGTCAGCAGAAGAAATGCAAGCACTAGACCTGGCAAAAAAAAATTATAGTGAAAGGACTTTTATAACAAAGTAAGAGAGAAAAATAAATCTCTCTTATAATTAATCAACTTTAAAGTTAAATATTCAGTTTTAAAGTTGGTTAATTTCATCAATAACTACATTAATATAATGCGTTGTGCTAGTTCACCTATACTTTAAGAATTAAGAAGTTCCAAGGCTAAGAGCCTGTAAATTTGCGGCTAAGGTCAGGGGACACACCTCTCCTTACTTTGTTATAAAATTATAGCAATTAATTACTATTGCGAGCTTTTAACAAAGGTGATAAAATGTTATCATGTCCATAGACAAAAGATAATAATGAAATAGGAAAGGTTATGATAAAAATGAATAATAAAACCAGATTTTTGTGGTTGTATTCCACTGTCCTATTTACTGCTGCGTTTGTATTGATATTTATGTCTGCAGTAAGTCAGAATAGATTGAGTAAAGATGTTAAATCATATAAAGAACAGTTGACGAAGCAACAAGGACTATTTCAAGGAGTCCAGAAAAGCTTGAGTGAACTAACTGAGGAAAATCGACAATTACAAGAAAAAGTTAAGGAAGAAGAAGATAAAAATAAAGAATATGAACAGCAAATTATTGAAATGAATAAAAAGTTAGATGAAGCAAATACACAGAAAGAAATGTATGCCAATAGTATGGAGAATTTACTGCTAGCAAAAAAGTATTATGATGAGAAAAAGTATAGGGAAAGTGCTGCATGCCTTGAGAAAGTAAACAAAGAAATGTTGAGTGAAAATGCAAAATATCTCTACGATAGTTTTGCAGATACAGTCTATAAAAAAGCAGCAATCGTATATTATAATGAAGGATATAAAAACTATAGTGCAAAAAAATTCAACGAAGCAGCAGATAGCTTTGAGAAATCATTAAGCTATAAAAAAGATGAGTATTGTTCGGATGATGCGTTATATTATCTGGCAATGTCCAGATTAAAAATAAAAGATATAAATCAGGCAAAATTTGCTTTAGAACAGTTTAAGAGCCAATATCCTTCAAGTGGATACATAAAAGATGTAGAAAGATTGTTAAATTCAATAAATAATAATTAAAAATCTAATTCGCGGACCTTTTTCGAAAGGTCTTCTTTGCTAATTACACCTTTTTCTATTAATAATTCAATGATAGAAACAATAGCTAGGGTATTTTTATAATCGTTTTCTTTTAGATCTGCAATATGGCCGTATATTTCAATAGAATTTAGCATATTAACACTCCTTTTAAGGTATTTAATAATATTTAAATGATTTCCAATTGTGAAATAATTATACCAATTATATATAATAATTGATTTCATATAACAAAATTTTTTGATTAAAAATTTATATGTAGATTTTTATTGATATACAAAAATTGTGCTTTACTTTGTAAAATATAATTTTCTAAATATTAAATAAAATGGGTTGAATAATTAATCAAGTATAGTATAATAATTACATGATGGAGAAAAACTAGAAAATTAAGGTATTTATCCTATCTTGCCAATAGATAGGTAATATTCAAGAAAAAAGATATGAGAGGGATTGAAATGCTGGATATTAAACTATTGAGAAATGATACAGAAAAAGTTCGTAAAGCATTAGAAAAAAGAAAAGAAAACTTTGACCTGGATGAATTTTTAAAGTTGGATGAAAAAAGAAGAGAACTATTATATAAAGCGGAACAACTTAAGAGTGAACAGAATGCAACTTCTAAACAAATACCGGCAATGAAAAAGGAAGGCAGAGATGTATCGGGCTTGTTAGAGGAAATGAAGAAATTATCTGATACAATAAAAGAACTTGACGCTCAGGTCAGGGAAGTAGATGAAGAAATAGAAAAAGTAATGCTAACTATTCCAAATATTCCTCATGAAAGTGTTCCTGTGGGAGATACCGATGAAGATAATGTAGAAGTAAGAAAGTGGGGAGAACCAAGGAAATTTGAATTTGAACCAAAAGCACACTGGGACATTGGCGAAAATCTGGGAATATTAGATTTTGCGACTGCAGCAAAAGTAACAGGAGCCAGATTTACTTTCTACAAAGGATTGGGAGCACGCCTGGAGAGGGCACTTATCAACTTTTTCCTTGATACACATACTCAAAAAAACGGGTACGTAGAAGTCTTTCCTCCATTTATGGTACATAGAAATAGTATGATAGGAACAGGACAGCTGCCAAAATTTGAAGAAGATGCATTTAAAGTATACAACACTGATTATTTTCTAATTCCAACAGCAGAAGTGCCGGTTACAAATATGTACAGGGAACAAATCCTGGATGGTGCTGAACTGCCTATTAAACATGTGGCTTATTCTGCATGTTTTAGAGCTGAAGCAGGTTCAGCCGGAAGGGATACCAGAGGGCTTATTCGTCAGCATCAGTTTAATAAGGTGGAACTTGTTAAATTTGTTGAACCGGAAACTTCTTATGAAGAACTTGAATTACTTACCCGGGATGCAGAATCGGTATTGCAGTTACTAGGAATTCCATATAGGGTAGTAAAAATTTGTACAGGAGATCTTGGTTTTACTGCGGCAATGAAATATGATATTGAAGTATGGATGCCCAGCTACAACAGATATGTTGAAATATCATCCTGCAGCAATTTTGAAGATTTTCAGGCTAGGAGAGCGAATATTAAATACAAAAAGACTCCAAAAGACAAGGCTCAATTTGTGCATACCCTAAACGGTTCTGGAGTTGCGGTTGGTAGAACTGTTGCTTGTATACTTGAAAATTATCAAAACGCTGACGGTTCTGTGACCATACCGGAAGTTCTAAAAGGGTATATGGGGAACATTGAAGTGATTGGAAAGTAAATATATGAATTAATTTTTTTACCAAAACTATTTTAATACTAGCCTCCACGTCGGGATGTTTACGCACAAAAAATGATGAAAATATGCTTGATTGGTCAGGGCTTCGACATGGGGACAGTTCCTCAGTTGCATGAAAACCGCATGCGACTGACAAATCGTCCCCAAGTTGCATCCCTTCTTCCTGCTAGACCGGACTTTTTTGTGGTTTCGGTTTTACTCCCCACTTCCCACTATTTTCATATTACGATAAAAGTAAATTTTAGTTTATAGAATTAACCTAATTTTGAGCAAATAGAAAGTAATTACAACTATATTTTCTAAAAAATACCACAATAAAAGTGTTGACATATTACATTATTTCTGCTATATTATAATATGTCACTCAGACGGAGAGGTGTCCGAGCGGTTTAAGGAGCTGGTCTTGAAAACCAGTGACTCGAAAGAGCCGTGAGTTCGAATCTCACCCTCTCCGCCATATATGGAGAAGTACTCAAGTAGGTCGAAGAGGCGCCCCTGCTAAGGGTGTAGGTCGTGAAAGCGGCGCGAGGGTTCGAATCCCTCCTTCTCCGCCAAAAAACCTCAGGTAATATACCTGAGGTTTTTTACTATATTATAAATAACACTAAGTATATTACATACATGATGCTGCTTATCCTATTGTAACTTATTAAATGTAATTTATATATTAACGTAAAGAAATAGCTTACGTAAAAAACAGTGGGTAAAGATGTGCAATTGCGGAAAATGCGCCTTTGTTTTAAATCTAAATGGAGTGAGGTCAGATGATCAGAGAATACCTGAAAAATAATATTTTAATAACTGATGGAGCCATGGGAACCTATTATTCGCAGGTTACAGGAAATATAGGTACCTTTTCAGAAATGGCAAATATAACAGCTCCTGAAGTAATATTAAACATTCATAGAGAATACATCCAATCTGGAGCAGTCCTTATAAGGACCAATACCTTTTCCGCCAATACGAAAACACTGCAAATTTCCAGAAAAGAACTAAAAGATGTATTAATAAAAGGATATGAAATAGCCAAGCAGGCAGTGGAGGGAAGAAATATATTTATAGCGGCCGATATTGGACCTGTACCCGAAATAATAAATAATAACACAGAGATAGACAAGCAAAGTATGATGGATGAATATAAGTTTATAGCAGATACTTTCTTGGAGGCAGGGGCTGAGATATTTGTTTTTGAGACTTTTAGCAGTACAGACTATCTGGAGCAAATTACAGAGTATATAAAGGAAAAGAATAAGGATGCATTTATTATAACTCAGTTTGTAATTATGGGGGACGGGTATACAAGAAAAGGAATTAGTGCTTCCAGGATTGTAGAGGAGATAAAGAAAATAAAGAGTGTAGATGTCTATGGATTTAATTGTGGGACAGGCCCTACACACTTATATAACAATATAAAGAAAATAGATTTTGCAAATGATATAGTATCTGCTCTTCCAAATGCCGGATTTCCTGAAATTATTAATGAAAGAACAGTTTACTCTCAAAATGAAGATTATTTTGCAAATGTATTGATGGAGATAAAAGACCTTGGGGTAAGAATTATAGGTGGCTGTTGTGGTACAACTCCAATCCATATACGAAAAATACTGGAAAAGATAGAAAAGCAAGAAGGAAAGCAATATAAAAAGGTAGAAGTTAAAGTAGGAGAAATACAAAGAAAGAAGACTGAAAAAAATATTTTTATTGAAAAATTGAAAAAAAATGAATTTACAATAGCGGTAGAACTGGACCCACCATTTAATACAGGAGTAGAGAAAGTTTTAGAAGGAGCGAGAATTTTAAAAGATAACAAAGTAGATATTATAACGATATCAGATTCTCCTTTGGGAAGGGCAAGAGTTAATCCTGCGGTAATTGCTTCAAAAATAAAAAGAGAAGTAGGAATTGATACAATACCTCATATTTGCTGCAGAGACAGAAATATAATTGCATTAAAATCTGATATGCTGGCAGCGCATATAGAGGGAATTAGAAATATTTTAGTAGTAACAGGAGACCCTATTCCAAGTGCAGAAAAAAATGAAATTAAAAGCGTCTTTAATTTAAATTCCATAAAATTGATGAAGCTTATAGACGAAATGAACAAAGAACAGTTTGCAGAGGATCCTTATCATGTAGGGGGAGCACTAAATTTGAATGTCTACAACAAGGATGCGGAAATATCAAGGATGTATAAAAAGGCCGAAGCTGGAGCAGAATTTTTTCTGACACAGCCAATCTTTGAGGAAAGTGTTATTGACTATTTAACCAAAATGGACAAGCCGGAAAATGTAAAAATTCTGGGCGGAATAATGCCAATGGTAAGCTATAAGAATGCACAATTTTTAAATAATGAAATACCAGGAATAAAAATTCCCCAGGAATATATTGCCCGATTCAGAGAAGATATGGCAAGGGAAGAAGCTGAAGAGGTCGGAATAAAAATAGCTGTAGACATAGCAATAAAAATAAAAAAATATGTAAACGGTTTTTATTTTATCGCTCCCTTCAATAGGGTAAATATGATTGTTAATATATTAAAAGAAGTAATGTAAAAATATCGATAACCAATATTAAAGTTAAAAATAAATTAATGTAGTTATCGATGAAATTAACCAACTTTAATATTTATATGGTTCACAGTTAACAGCTCTCAGTTCATAGTAATAAACGATTTAATAGCTTTTACTGTGAACCGTGAACTTATTTACACACATTTGTATATTTTCTGCTGTCTTATATCTTCACCAAAAAATTTTAAAGGGAGATAATTTCCTAATAACCTGGAAATTACTCTTTCAGAGTATAAGTTTATCAATTCTTCGATATTGAGATTTGTACTGATAATTGTTTTCCGTTTATCTATTAAACGAGAATTGAGGATATTAAAAAAAGCAGAACTGGTATATGTACTAATAAATTCAGATCCTAAATCGTCAATAATGAGTAAATCTACGTCAAAAAGCCTATCAATTTGCTGTTTATCGGTTGAGGCTTCTGAACGATTAAATTTATAATCCTCAAGTAAATTAAAAATTTTATAAGCAGTCTGGTAAAAGACAGTCTTACCCCTATCCAACAAATCCTTTGCAATGCAGCTGGAGAGAAAAGTCTTACCCAAACCGGTGCCACCATATAATAATAGATTTTGGTCACTTTTATCAAAGTTATTGACAAAATTGATGCATTCCTGAAATATAATCTGCATATTTTCTCTTGGTGAAATATTATTCTCTCTGTCAATAACTGTAGAGTAATAGCTAAAGTCAAAATTGTCAAAATTCTGCGTATCCAGTATAGCAGCGAGGTTAGATTGGGCATAAGCGGCTTGTATAAGCTTTTGTTTAAAACATTTGCACATCACATTATCTACAAAACCGGTATCTTTGCAGTTTTTACATTTATGCTTGATAGTTAAATAATCAACAGGATAGCCATTAATGCTTAAAAGTTCACCTTTTTCCATATTAAGGTCAATATTTCTCTGGCGAATCTGTTCAATAACTGCTTCCGCATCAGCTGATTTATGAAGAAGCTGACGTGTCAGGCTTAATCCAGTAGAATACAGTTCCTGATCTATTTCTTCAATTCTGGGAATTTTTTTATATATTTCAGCCTTTTTACGTTCTAATTCCATTCTTTGATGGTCCCGCAGCATCTCATATTCTTTCATAATTTGGGTATAAATTTGCTTATCATAAGCCATTTTTAACCCTACCTACTTTCTTTTAGATTATTAATACGTTTTTGTAAAACAAGTCGTTCCAGTTCCTGAAAGTCATATTTTCTCTGGGTAAAATTAATGAACTTATTATTTTTACCTGTACTTTTACTTGTAGTTGTTTTATTATATTTTTCTTTAGCATTTTGCTTATGTTGCTCTGCATCGGCTTTAGCCGCTTCCACAGTTTTAACACCGCGTTCATACCATGAAACAAGTATAGTATTGAGATATGGAAAAGCAAGCTTACCGGTATTTAAAACAGTTAACTCATAAGCCATTTTAATAAGGTCAGTACTGAATTTCATTTTTTCAGTCCAATCAGTAATATAGTTTTCTTCAATGTCAGTCAAAGGACGGTCTGAAATACCTAAACATTTTTTTATCTCATGCAGCATTGAATTTCTTTGTTCAAGCTTCATTAAATATTGTTCTGCCTTATCGATACTGTTTATTCCCTCATCAGCCCAGCTTATGGCCACCTTCTCAATATATCTCATGCTTTTTTTATTGATAGAGATACAATACTCCAGCAGCATTACAATAACTTCCACAGGAAGGCGGAGCCAGTCATAGAAGCTGTATAATATTTTGATATCGGAAGAACTCAGTATTTTACCCAGCTTCTCTTGGGCAGTATTATATAAATAGCGGATACTATCATCCTGCTCAATATATATAGAGATTTCTTCAGGCGTATAGTTAGGACGTGTATCTAGCACAATACGGGAAGTCTTATTATTCTTTACTTCGGGTACTACAGTCAAATCAACAAACTCAATATCAAACTCTGATGATTGTCCGCTTTTCTGGCGAATTAATCTCACTACTCCAACCGATTCCCAATACAGCCAGGCGTTTACTACATCAGATTCTAATATATTAAGGGCTGCGGCAATTTGCTTGTTCTCAATCTGATTATTATTGCTGAAACACTGTCGCAGCCCGTATAAGTAAACCTTTACGAAGGTAGCATTGGCTGAAGGCATGTATTTATCTATAAAAATATTTGCTACAGGGATAGACTGCATCTGGTTATTATTTAAAAACTTATATGTAGCCATACTAGTACCTCCGGAAAATTTAGGTAGATTATTGCACATTCTTATTATAGCATAAAATTAAGCTAGATATAAGGGAACATTAGCCAATAAAAAATAAATTTTTATTGGAAGAAAAAACATTTGATTTTTTCTAAGAAATATGCTAATATAATATGTGCCATGTGCGCCGTTAGCTCAGCTGGATAGAGTGCATGACTACGAATCATGAGGTCACAGGTTCGAATCCTGTACGGCGCGCCAAGAAAAGAAATTTTTATAAGCCTTGATTTTTCAAGGCTTATATTTTTTAAAAATAGTTATTGATTATTTTTTTTTACCTGCTAAAAGTGCCATGCATTTTGTTTTAATCTCTTTAAAAATATCTTATCTACATGGCTCATATTGTTAGATATTACATTAGAAAGTGGGTTATTACATTGAAAATTCTGCTGGTTTCGGACAAAGAAGTATCATACATATGGGATCATTTTGATGCCGAACGTTTTAAGGATGTAGAACTGATCATCTCCTGCGGAGATTTAAAGGCGGAATACTTATCATTTTTGGTAACCATGATTCATGTGCCCCTTTTTTATGTCCCGGGAAATCACAACGAATCGTATTTGAAAAAACCACCTGAAGGATGCGTGTCTATTGATAATCAGTTAATCAAATATAAGAATATATCCATTCTTGGACTGGGTGGAAGTCAGAAATATAACCATGGTCCTTTTCAATATACCGATCAACAAATGCAAAAAAGAATATCCAGGTTGAAACATAAAATCTGGTGGAATGGAGGCTTTGATATCCTGGTAACCCATGCACCGGCTTATGGCCTGGGAGATGGAGAAGATCTATGCCATCAAGGCTTTAAGTCTTTTAACAAACTTCTGGACCAATATTCACCCCGATATTTTTTTCACGGCCATCAGCATTTGAATTACAGCCGTCAATCTAGAATTATTCAGTATAAGAATACAACTATCATTAACGCGTATGAATATTATTTACTGGACTATTAATGATAAGTTCACGGTTCACAGTAACTATTTTTATTCTTTATTTTCAACTCCAAGCATATCGATTAACGGGTCTTCCGGAATATTTTCCGTTTCTGGCTTGGGTAACTCCCCTTCTACTATATCTACAAACCAGTCCATGGAGAGAATCTGTTCATTACTTGCACGCTCTTCAGCATTAATTCTCAAAACACCTGCTTGATCGTAGACAGGACCTGTAAACGGATCATAGGCATTGTTCATAATCATTTTCTTTATAAACTCAACCAGTTTTTGTGTTTGAAGCGGTACAAACTTTTTTGAGTAAAAAATATCTACCACACCGGCATCCATTCCCCACCAGAAATTAACCAATTTGGAGTTGGTGCTAAAGAGCCGGTCAATGGCATTCCACGAGCCATTTATAATATTTTTAAGCATTTTTTCATAGAAAATTCCCCAGTGCCAGATAGGTAGGGCCAGATGTTTATTAGGCACACAGTTTTTCTTATCCATATCGCAAACCGTAGAATACACGCCAAACTCCTTTGACGCCTGCTGGGGAACCAGTGTATTCTGGTGAGAAATAATGTCTGCGCCCCATTCAATAAGCTCAATGCTGGCATTTTTTGATTTATCACCGCCCAGCCACTGATGAGTCCAGGCTACTTTTACTGTTACGTACGGATTGACCATTTTTGCTCCCAAAGCAAAAGCATTGATGGAACTGATTACTTCCGGAATGGGATAGGAAGCTACATAACCAATCATATCGGTTTTTGTCATGGCCCCCGCGATAATTCCTGCCAGAAATCTTGGCTCATAAATTCTGCCAAAGTAGGTGCTTACGTGTTTGTAGGTATGAGTCTCGGAACAGTTTAAAAACTTTACCTGGGGATATTCCAGTGCCGCTTTCAAGGTTGGATTAATAAACGTAGGGCTGGTAGTGAAAACAATATCATTCTCCTCCTCGGCAAGCTGCTTAAAGTATTGATAGGCCTCCTCAGTTTCAGGCACATTTTCAATGTAGGAAGTGGTTATTTGATCTCCCAACACCTTTTCCACATGTAGCCGTCCTAATTCATGGGCATAGGTCCAACCAGAAGTTTGGATTGTTCTGCCATATGCAAAAGCAACTTTCAATTTCTTTTTTGGGGTAACCAGTGTTGTAATTGCAGAAATTACATTAGGTTTAAAATCTTCCGGAGGCTTGGTTTGAATATCGATTGTTTGACGTTCAGATAGAGCTTCCAGTTCGGAATAGAGCTTTTTGATGGTAGATCTTAATTGAATTTCATCAATATCTATTGGAATTCCAAATATCTTGATATATTCTAAAAAAGCATCTCCTGTGGTAATATTAAGCTTATTGCCTCCAGATTCCAGGTATATTTTTCTGAACCAGTAATAGATTCCATTGGCAAAGTACCTGTATTTGTCTACTCCTTGTCCCTCAATTTCTGGAAGTTGAAAGTTTTCCAGATATTCAAGCAATTTATTAAAGCTATTTTCTTTCGAAAACCAGATGGAATTAATTCCCGTCTTATCATAAAATTCTAAAAATTCATAATAGATCTTACTATTTAGATCATTATCCTGTTTTTTAGGAATTAGACGAATTACATGGCCTGGAATGGAATAGGCATCATGATATTTTAATACGCTAACTCTTTTATTTCCCTCAATAACATAAAACCAGTTTAGATATTCATATGCTTTGATAGGGTCACGAATTCCTTCACTTAAATGTGCTGCACAGAGGTTTGACCATTTAGCTTCAAATTCAGTTCCTGATTCCAGTAAGGGCATAAAATTGCGCGCAAATGAAATACTTCTTAGATGAGTGTAAGTTCCGATAATCTTTTTCAAGGGAATATCTACAACTCCCAGATCGACTTCAGAAACAATTTCTGTATTTTTAATAACACCTTCAAGGCAGGGTAGATAACCTGTCTGACCATTTGAAATATTTCTGGAAAACTCTTTTAGTGCTAACTTTCGAGCAGCTATAAAATTATCTGAAAGTGACAATTGTTTCATGGTACCACCTCTTTCAGGCAATTAGTATTAATGTGAATATAAAAAATATATGAATCCTAATTCAAGTATAGCACAAATAAATGATAATAAGATAGATAAAAATTAAAAAAGCATCCTAAAATTAATAGGATGCCTACACTAATTCAGTTACTTTTGTTCACTAAGTATCAATTGGAATTTTTTTACTGTACCTTCGCGGTTAACTTCTATTGATACCTCATCTCCGACTTGGAATTTTTCTTTCAATTCATTGAGTTCTTTCATAGATTTTACAAGTTTACCATCAAATTTTATAATAACATCTCCGGGTTGAATTCCGGCACGTTCAGCAGGGCTAAACTGTGCAACCTGAGACACATAAATGCCTACCGGCAGCCCATAAATCCTGGAAATATCTTCTGTTACATCTCTTCCTGAAATTCCGATGAGTGGCCTACCTTTGACGTAGCCATAGTTCATTAAATCCTTAATAATAGGTTTTGCTTCATTAACAGGAATAGCAAATCCCAATCCTTCTACTCCCGGTGCAGACATCTTGGCTGTATTGATTCCAATAACTTGACCGTATGAGTTTACAAGAGCGCCTCCTGAATTACCGGGATTTATTGCTGCATCGGTTTGAATTAATTTAAGCTGCTTATTTTCTATATCGATCGTTCTATTTAAAGCGCTAATTACACCAACAGTAACAGAACCGGCGAACTCCTGGCCTAGCGGATTACCAATTGCAACAGCCATCTCTCCTACTTCCAGGGTTGAAGAATCACCTAGTTCAGCATAAGGCAGATTTTTCTCATCAATCTTGATGACTGCCAGGTCAGTCTGTGCGTCTTTGCCAACTAATTTTGCCTCATATTTTTTTCCGTTACTTAAAATGACAGTTACATTGGTAGCGCCATCAATCACATGATTATTTGTGATGACATATCCGTCAGAGCTAATAAGAATTCCTGAACCACTACCCTGTTCCACTTCTTCACGAATAAAGCCCTTTGTTTGTACCTTGTTTACAATACCAACAACGGCAGGACCTACTTTCTTAGCAATATCTACTACCGACAATTCTTTACCGTCCTGGCTTTGTATTACCTGTTTAGGGGTAGCGCTGTTGTTTTCACCTGAGTTCTTTTGTACGTCGGAGCTATTTCCATACTCCCAGGGTACAGATGCGACCTTTTTATCATTTGATAAATTCTTATTAATAAGCGGGCCGATGAAAGCAAAGGTAGAGCTAAATATTAATCCGCCGATTACTGCGCTAATGATAGAAACAGTAACATAGTTTAGAGGAAAGGACCTTTTCTTTTTATTTTTTGAAACATATTCCTCATAATAAATTCTTGAATTATTGGTTGCTGCTTCTTTGCTTATTAATGATTTTTCATAATCATCTTGATTCCAGCTATAGTTGTTAAATTGCTCCATTTTTATAACCCCCCTGAAATTATTTTGTTCTTTTAAGTATATATTAAAGCTAAAATTTGACGAAAATGTGAATAGACTGTAAATACATTATATGGAAGTTGCTAAATAAAAAATGAAAATATAATGCAACATATTGTACAAAGCGGTAAAGTATATGTTATAATACAAAGCATAAGGCTTAATATCAACGAACTTTTGAGGAGAAATATAATGAAAAAAGTAACAGCAGCATTACTGGTTAAAGATAATTTGATATTAATTGCAAAAAAAAGGCTAGTGATCCGTCAATCAATAAATGGGAGTTTCCGGGTGGAAAGATTGAAGAAGGAGACTGGAGAAATTTCATGACATCTAGCCAACAGTAATTTATTAATAGATTATTCATAAATTGTTTACAAAACGTTAATTGATTTAGAATTCAAGTTGGTGTAAAATATAATTGTTAAAAGGGAGTAGTTAGAAATTACAGGGTCAACACCCGGTGGAGATGTTCCATCTGGCCTTGTAACCATGAAGGTAACAAGACTTTTAACACAGTCCTTGAGGAAGAATTGTGTTGAAAGTCTTTTTTAATAAATATAAAGGTCAAAGAAAGTCAAAATTAAGGAGGTTGCTTTATGTTTTACATTGATCCTTATTACATTATGCTTGTTTTACCTGCATTTTTATTTGCACTTTATACGCAGTTCAAAGTTAGCAGCACATTTAGTAAGTATAGTAACTATGGGAACATAAGGGGGCTCACAGGTGCTGAGGTTGCCAGAGAAATACTTTACAGTAACGGGTTATATGATGTAGCTGTGGAACCTGTAGCAGGGCAGCTTACCGACCACTATGACCCCAAGACAAAAGTAGTAAGGCTGTCAGAAAGCGTTTACTACAGTAGATCAGTGGCTGCTATCGGTGTTGCCGCCCATGAAACAGGTCATGCAATTCAACATCAGATTGGGTATGCTCCTCTTGCTCTGAGAAGCGGGCTTGTACCTATTGCAGGAATAGGTTCCACAGTCGGTCCATATTTGGCGATGCTTGGACTGATCTTTAACTGGTCCTTTATGCTTCAACTTGGTATCATTCTTTTCACGGGAGCAGTTGCATTTTACCTTATAACACTTCCTGTTGAATTTAATGCAAGCAGAAGAGCAGTCAATATTCTTCAGTCAAGAGGTTTACTTACATGGAATGAAATTGAACCTGTGAAGAAGGTACTACGTGCAGCCGCAATGACCTATGTAGCATCTGCTGCAGTTGCAATGGCGAACCTTGCCAGGTTGATACTGCTTGCAGGGGCGAGAGACGATAGAGACTAAAGGTATATATAGAAGCCAGGTAGGATTGGCTTTTTACCTGGCTTCTAAATTACTAAAAATTCCATTTGACAAACTCAGCATATTATTGTACAATATTATAGCAATGTTTTAGTAAGACATATGCGCCCGTAGCTCAGTAGGATAGAGCAGCAGTTTCCTAAACTGCGTGCCGGAGGTTCGACTCCTCTCGGGCGTACCATTTAATTAAGAATAAAGAATAATGAAGAATTAAGAATGAAAATTATTAGAGATGATCAATATTATATGGTACATGCACTGAAGGAAGCTCAAAAGGCTTATGAAAAAGGTGAAGTACCTATTGGTGCAATTATTGTAAAGGATGATAAGATTATTGCAAGGGTACACAATCTTAGGGAGAAGAAAAAGGATGCCACGGCGCATGCGGAAATTCTTGCCATCCAAAAAGCTTGTAAAAAACTTGGGAGCTGGAGATTAAACGGCTGTGATTTATATGTAACCCTTGAACCTTGTCCTATGTGTGCAGGAGCGATTATTCAATCTAGAATAAGAAGATTGATTATAGGTACTACTGACCCGAAAGCAGGAGCAGCGGGTTCAGTAGTTGATTTATTTAGCGTTGAAACTTTCAATCACAAAGTGGAAGTTGTTCAGGGCATTCTTCAAGCGGAATGTTCCATGATATTAAAGCAGTTTTTTAAAGAGCTTAGGCAAAAAAGTTAATATATAAAATTAATAATATACGGAGAGATGGCAGAGCCCGGTCGAATGCGCTCGACTCGAAATCGAGTGGCCCCATAAAGGCCCGTGAGTTCGAATCTCACTCTCTCCGCCAGTTTGAGACACAAATGGTTGTACTGAAAGATACTCAGTACAACCATTATTTTTATACAATTTTTTCTTATCTACCTTTTTTTAAAGGACTCTACAAATTAACGTAGGGTCCTTATAAATACTGTATTCTTTCTTAGAACAATAAGGTTTTATTCCAAACTTGCCGAATATGTGTACTGCATATAGTCGAGGTTTGTTTCATAATCTCCATTAGAATTAATCTCTTTATCTGCTCACTGTAGGTTCAAGTACTGTTAGTGTATTATTTATTGTATTAAGATTAACGGATGCACCTATTGGAATTGCTGCTTTGTATGTACCGTGACCGGTGGCCAGATTGGTCATGAGAGGTTTGCCTAGAGGAACAATTACTTCATTTATTAAATCTTCATAGGTCTTACCATAGGCAGCCTGGCATCCTGTACATTCACCCATGATGATACCTATACAATCTCTAAATTTTCCTGCAAGTTTTAAATGATTTATCATTCTATAAACTTTATTAACAGGTTCATTGGTTTCTTCTAAAAAGAGTATCTTTCCCCTTGTATCAATTTCATGCGGAGTACCCAAAGTATCTACAAAAGATGTAAGATTACCTCCTACAATAGGTCCTGTTACATTACCTCTAATTCTGCTTACAAGAGGGATTCCGGGCGGATTTTGTATTTGTCTTGGTGAAACGGTAGTAGATGTTGCGGTAAAAAATTGGTTGAAATTATATGCGGGAGTAGCTGTTGTAAAGCTTATAAGAAGAAGGCTGTGGAAAGTAATTAAATCCGCATATTGATATAGGACATTTAGTAAAACTGTTATATCACTATAACCTGTAATAATTTTAGGATTATTTCTTATAACATTGTAATCAAGGTATGGAAGGATTCCGGCTACGCCTACGCCACCTCTTGTGGGTATTATAGCCTTTACATTTCTGTTTTGAAACATGTTCATCAAATCGGAAGCTCTCTGCTGGTCAGTTCCTGCAAGATAACCATTATACGCATATACATATCTGCCTAATACTACATTAAAACCCATATTTCTAAGAGCAGCAACTCTTGCATTAATAATACTAGCATCGAGTGGACTGCCTAGAGTAACTATACCAATTGTATCTCCAGCTTGTAAAATGGGTGGCCGTATTGCCATACATATTCACCTTCCTGAAATTTTCTTTACTATATACATATGCAACTAATGAATATTTGGTTAGCAAAAATAGGTACAATAAGGTATAAATATGTTAGTAGAGGGATCAAAATGACAGAAAAGCAGATTATTGCTATTTATAAAATTCACTATGATAAAGAAAACGTACTCATATTGAAAATATGCTCACCTGCCAGCCAGCCCGTTAGGCATATTGATTAGCTTTTTAGGCCTTCATAACCTTTCTGTTAAAGAGTATATCTTCTGCGGCATACTCATTGGGCTTGGTTCTGTAGAGCCCTGTGATACCCTTTGTAATGTTGTAGCCTCTTTAAAAATAAAAAAAGAAAATTCTACTATAGACTAGTCTAAAAATGGGTAGTTATTGACTACCCTCACTTCTACATAAACGTCAGACAAAATAATTACACATTGCTTAAAAAATTTTTTATGTTTAAGCTGTATAGCTAACGAAGTATTAAACTGGCATATCTTATAGATGTAGATGTATTAGTTTGCATATAATGTAAAATTAATAAAATAATTGTTATTAGATTTCATTTGCGTGGTATAGATAATTAAGGAGAGATGATTATGAATAATAATACAGAAAAATTAAAACTAAAGATTATAAAACTGCAGAATAAGCTTCACGAGCTGCTTAAAAATGAATATATTCTCTCAAATAATGTCTTACATGTAAGTCGTGAACTGGATAAATTAATTGTAGAATATCACAAAATAGACGGTGAAAAGTAGATCCATCACTCCAATAACACTATTTACTATAAAAAAATTACTGAAAATAGAGTAAAAGAAACATTAGCAGTAAATAAAAATATTGTCTAATGTCAGAGATTAAGGGATAAATATGCTTTAGAAAATATTTTTTAGCCAATTTATACAAAAAATTTAAATTTGTTGCAGGATTTCAGGAATTTATGTAGAATATTATATATCGCAATATTTTATATTTAACATCTTACAGAAAAGATCTATTTAGGAATTGTTCGGTTAAGGAGGACACTTATGAATAACAACTCCGGTAGTACAGAAGAACAATTAACAGAACTTTGCATTACACTTATAGATAGGTTGAATGCGCTCAAAGAAGATGGTGTAATAAGTGAAGAAGAGTATATAAAACATACGGAAATAAAGAAGGAATTTCTCGATTATGTAAGAAATAGATGTAATAAAAATAGAAAAAACCTTAACCTTGACAATTCTACAGGAAGTAGAATGCATGCATAGCTGATAAGGGCGATAGTCTGAATTCAAGCTTTTTCATCCTTGCTTAAATTCTATTTAATCAAACCAAACTATTTCCATATGCCATAAACAGTTAAATCATATCACGCCTGTCAGCTATTATTCCAAATTTTAAAAACTATGTTGAAAAGTAGAAAAAATATTGGATACAATTTTCTTATGGGGGATGTGTAGTGCTGCTATTTATTCATTCTAGCAGCCCTAATCTGGTTAAGTAAAAGAGGCACCACTACTGGAGCCTCTTTAAAATATGATTTGCAGAAAGAATGCATATAGCCATATTGCATGATTAGGGTGAAAATATCTTATTTTGCAATATCAAGTAACTTTAACCCCTGATTACGTTCTTCAGCCCAGCGTACCGACCATTCATTCTCAAAGAGAAGGACTATTCGCTCGTGCTTATCGTGTACAATTTTTGTTGTGCTTGTAAGACTGAGTTTGGTGAGGTCAACATCGTTTCCATCTATCCAGCGGGCATGCCTGTAAGGTAAACGGTCAATTTTCAAATCTACGCCATATTCATTTTTTAGCCTATATTCCAAAACCTCGAATTGAAGTACTCCCACGGTTCCTATAATCAAAGCCTCTACTCCTATGTCTGGCTGCTTAAATACTTGAATAGCCCCTTCTTCAGAAAGTTGGCTGATTCCCTTGAGAAATTGTTTACGCTTCATCGAGTCGGAAGCCATAACTCTTGCAAAATGTTCGGGAGGAAAAATAGGAATTCCCTCGTATTTAAGCTGCGGATTACCTTCACTCAATGTATCTCCTAAATTAAAGATGCCCGGATCGAATACGCCGATAATGTCACCGGGATAAGCTTCCTCCACAATTGTACGGTCCTGTGCCATAAATTGCTGGGGTTGAGACAGCCGTATTTCTTTTCCTGCCTGCACATGGTATACCGACATACCCCGTGTAAAACGCCCGGAACATATTCGTATAAACGCAATCCTGTCTCTATGTGTAGGATTCATATTAGCCTGTATCTTAAATACAAACCCTGAAAACTTTTCATTTTGGGGGGCTATCTCTCCTGACGCTGACATTCTCGCACCAGGTGAGGGCGCTAATGTAAGAAACTCTTCAAGGAAGGTCTGTACTCCGAAGTTAGTCATGGCACTTCCAAAGAATATAGGGGTAATTTCACCCTTCATGATTTTTTCAGTATCAAATTCATCTCCGGCCATATCCAGGAGTTCAATTTCTTCACACAATCTACCATGATAGTGCGAACCTAAAAGTTCTGCAAAAACAGGGTCATCTACTTTTCCTACAGTGGATGATACTGCTGTCTGACCGTGATTTCCACCATCAAACAGCTCAATTTGGGAAAGCTTTCTATTGTAAATTCCTTTAAAATCTCCATCGGTTCCTATAGGCCAGTTCATGGGGTAGGAACGGATACCGAGGACATTTTCAATTTCCTCCATTAGTTCAAAAGGATCCTTACTGGCTCTATCCATCTTATTTACAAATGTAAATATAGGGATACCTCTCATTCTGCAAACGTGGAACAATTTAATGGTTTGTTCCTCCACACCTTTAGCACCGTCTATAAGCATTACGGCACTGTCCGCTGCCACAAGCGTCCTATACGTATCTTCACTGAAGTCTTGGTGTCCCGGCGTATCCAGGATGTTGATACAATAGTTGTTGTACTGGAACTGCAATACACTGGAGGTAACAGAGATTCCTCTTTGTTTTTCGATTTCCATCCAGTCCGAAACTGCATATTTATTGGCCTTTCTAGCTTTTACCGAACCTGCCAGCCTAATGGCGCCTCCGTAAAGCAGAAGTTTTTCGGTCATGGTGGTCTTACCTGCATCAGGGTGAGAAATAATCGCAAAAGTTTTTCTTCTGGCTACTTCATTACATATAATATCTTTCAAATTATCCATTTTATATCCTCTCTTATAATATTTCCTAGATTATAAGATAATTTAATAGCAAATCTAATTTTATATTATAGTCCGGCATTGTGTCAATTAACCTGTGATAATCTTCACATTTTATATAAAGATCATTTAAACAGTAGTTTAGAGATAGGTGTATTAAGCAAAATATTAATTATTTACTTTCCGTTGCTTATTATTCCCTTGAGTGTTTTGAGTCTTTTATCTGTATAAATTGCATTGAAGATTTTACATACGTGCTTTTATATAACATTTTTATGTAACTTATATAGTATCAATAAAATAGAAATAACTAAAATATTGTTGGTATGAGGTGCATCGATATGGATCTCGTACCAGCAATTACATAAATAAATTTTAAAATATATCTTGATTTTTTAGTAATGGCATTGTATACTATATAGGTGTCATGTGACATAAACTAAATATTATAATATGGAGAGATGGCTGAGTTGGTCTAAGGCGCACGACTGGAAATCGTGTGTAGGCTAATACCCTACCGAGGGTTCGAATCCCTCTCTCTCCGCCAAAATTAATGGTTACAGATTATATTATCTGTAACTTTTTAATTTTCACCGCTTGCGATTGTGACATTATTGTGACTTTTTTTATTTTTCATTATTATAATATTATCAATTATGACAGAAGCTTTTTTAATAAGAGTTAAATTTTGGTGTAAATATAGTTCTGATGTTACTCCTATTTTGCTATGCCCCATTAATCTTTTTAGTGTATCCAAGTCTGTACCGTTTTCAAGTTGCAAAACAGCAAATGTATGTCTTAAATCGTGAAATCTACACTGCGGAAGTCTGTTTGCTTTTTGGAAAGCTTTTAATTGCCTTGATAAATGAGATGGATCTGGGAGCTTCCCATCAACTTCACACACATACGTTTGTATTTGTCCTTTTCTATTCATTCTTTCTTTGTGCTCTTTAAGTTCATTGGCAATAAATCCATCAATGCTTGCTATGCGGTCTGAATCTTTTGTTTTAACTTTTTTATGGTATCCTACTCCATTAACGACGACATAGTTATTACGTATATATATTACATTTTCCTTGAAGTCTACATCATCCCATGCTAGACCTAAACATTCGCCTCTTCGAAGCCCTCTCATGGAAGCAAGTAGTACAGGAATATATAACGGATGCTCTTGCTCTTTAAGGAGAGACAACAACAAACCTAAATCCTCAGCATTATATATCTCAACTTCAAATTTTTCTTTATCTTCTGCTATTTCTATATCCTTACAAGAGTTTTCTGTAATCATTTTGTTCTTAACGGCATATTCCAAAGCGGCGTGTAGAGTTCTGCATACATATTTTACAGTTTTATGTTTTAGCCCTTCTTCCGATAAAGAATCAGCCATTTCTTGTATATCTATCATTTGCAGTTTAGATAAATTTATATTACCAATGTATTTGTTGATATGTTTTATATTTACTTTGTATCCGCTTAAAGTAGTTGGTGAGGAAATAAGAATTATTAACCAGTCTCTTATGAGAGGCGGACAGCAATTTATTGTATTTTACACGTATAACCCTCCAAATAGTATAAGAAACTGGGTAAACGAAGAAGTTCTCCATGAAAGAGCTGATAGAATAGTACACCACAGCACATATTTAACTGTTCCCCGTGAATGGCTTGGGGAGCAGTTTTTTATTGAAGCTGAACATCTTAAAAAGGTTAATGAAAAGGCGTACAGGCATGAATACCTGGGCGAAGTAACCGGAACAGGTGGAGAAATATTCACGAATGCAACGGCAAGAAAGATAACTGACGATGAGATTAAAACATTTGACAAAATCAAGCGAGGGCTTGACTTTGGATATGCTGTGGACCCTGTCCATTACAGCGTGAGTTATTATGACAAAACAAGAAGGCGTTTATATATCTTCTACGAGATACATCAGGTAGCATTGAGCAACAGGAAACTTGCAGAGTTGATAAAGCAGGAAAATAAAAGTAACGGCCCAATTATGGCTGATAGCGCTGAACCAAAGTCGATTGCTGAACTAAAGGAATATGGATTAAAAGTGAAAGGCGCTAAGAAAGGCCCTGACAGCGTTGAATACGGCATAAAGTTTTTACAGGACCTGGAGGAAATTATCATTGACCCCGATAGATGCCCCAATACTTTAAGAGAATTTTTGAACTACGAGCTTGAAAAAGACAGTAACGGTAACTTCAAGGCCGAGTATCCGGATAAGAACAACCATTCGATAGATAGCATCCGTTATGCCCTTGAAGATGAAATGAGGACTTCAGGGGTACGTGTATGGAAGTGAGGTTAAAGCATGGATTTTCAAACAATAAAGAAAATAATTAACAAACTTGTTTCAGAACATCAGGAATTCGTTAAAAAGGCTGCAACGGCAGAGCAGTATTATCGCAATAAAAACGATATAAAAGAAAAAGGCGTATTGAATCAGCAATACGATGCTTACCTAAGAGAAAACAACCTAAACCCTTTAAGAAATGCAGACAACCGTATAAGCCATAACTGGCATAAGCTTTTAGTAGACCAAAAAGTCAGTTATGGCTTTTCTTATCCTCCGTTATTTGATGTGGGAAACCCTGATATAAATAAAAAAATAACCAGGGTTTTAGGGGATGAATATAGCAAAGTTATAAAAGACCTGGCCGTCGATGCTTCCAATTGTGGTGTAGCCTGGCTGCATATATGGGAAGATGAAAACGGCTTTAATTATGCTGTAGTAGATCCAAAGCAGGTTATACCTATTTACAGCAGCGATTTAAAAAAAGAGCTTGTTGCGGTTTTAAGGGCTTACGAGCTTACAGGGGATGACGGCGTTTCATACCAGCGCTTTGAATACTGGACAGATAAAGACTGTACATTCTTCATTCGTGAAAGCAACGGAGAAATAAATTTAGAATTCGCCTTTGAAGGGATACCAAACATAATAAAGCACAAGGTAGCCATGGTGCCTTTCATTCCGCTATATAACAACAGTACACATACAAGCGATTTAGACTTATACAAAGACCTGATTGACGCATATGACAAAGTTGTATCGGGATTTGCCAATGACTTAGACGATGTTCAGGAAGTGATATTTGTTATAACAAATTATGGCGGTGAAAGCAGGGAAGATTTCCTTACCGACTTAAAAAAATACAAAACCATCAAAGTTGATGCTGACGGTGAGGTAAATACCATACGTGCGGAGATACCTTTTGAAGCAAGGAACGCTTTCCTTGAGATGGTAAAAAAACAGATATTCATATCCGGCATGGGTGTAAACCCTGACCCTGAAAAATTCGGCAATGCTTCAGGGGTAAGTCTCCAGTTTCTGTATTCGCTGCTTGAACTCAAAATGGCGCTTATGGAAACAGAATTCCGGCTTGGATTGGCGAAACTTGTCAGGGCCATATTACGGCATATAGGCGTTTCTGACAACGTAAATATAATTCAAACATGGACCAGGAACGCTATAAGAAACGACCTTGAAACCGTTCAGATGTTGGGCATGTCCGGCAACATAATATCCGAGAGGACAAAGACTAAGAACCATCCTCTTACTGAGGATATTGAAGAAGAACTTAAACAGATAGAAAAAGAGAAAAAGGATTTAGACAAAGAATTAAACTCAGATGTGTTTCCAAGGGCCGGTGAAGAATGATGGACAAATACTGGCAAAAAAGAGCAGAGCAAAGGCTTGAAGCTGCCGAAAAGGATTTGAAAGAGTATTACAAAGAGCTTACTAAAGCCTTTAACCAGGCAAAGAGAGAAATTAACGCAGCAGTATATGAGTTTTATTTAAAGTATGCGGAAAATAACAAAATAACCCTTGCCGAAGCTCAGAACTATTTGAACTTTGCTGAACTTAAAGAATTTAAAGGCAGCTTGCAGGAATTTATCCGCATGGCTAAAGAAAGCATAGGGAAGGTTAATCCTGAACTTGAAAACCTGTCAATCAAGGCAAGGATAACAAGATACCAGGCGCTAGAAACGCAGATAAATGAAATCCTGGAAAAGCTGTATGCCATAGATTATGAAAAATACGGAAGCGAGAAGCTAAAAGACATATACCAGGACCAATATTACAGGACCTTGTTTGATATCGGCCAGTATAGGGGATTTAACCAGGCGTTTGCTCAGCTGAATACAAATATTATAGACGAGCTCATTAAATATCCGTTTAATGGGCTTAATTTTTCGGACAGGATATGGCGTCAAAAAGGAGATTTGATATACAAACTCAGGGAAGCAATGACAACATCTTTTATCCAGGGCAAGAATCCTAAAGAATTGGCAGAGAGCTTTGCAAAGGTATTTCAGACCAAAGAATATGAAGCTTACAGGCTGCTTCACACTGAAACAACATTTATGGCAGAGCAGGCAACGCTTCAGGCTTATAAGGATGATGGCATCGAACAGTATGAGTTTGTAGCAACGCTGGATTTGAGAACCAGTGAAATATGTCAGGAGCATGACGGCAAAGTGTATGATGTGGATAAAGCAGTTGCCGGTGTCAATATGCCGCCGATGCATCCATTCTGCCGTTCTACTACTGTTCCGTACTTTGGAGAAAAAGAAGGAACGAGGGTTGCAAGGGGTGAAGATGGAAAAACGTATCCTGTGCCTGCCAATTTGACTTATGAACAATGGTATAAGGAATATGTTGTAAATAAAAATAATAGTGGTATAATAAATACAGATGGTAAAAATAACGCAGTAGATGACAAGAAGTGGTTCACATCAACTTTCTATAACAACAGGAAATATAAAGAGCATATAGAAAAACACTTAAAAGAATATGGCAACATCACTGAAGAAGAATATTTAGATATAGCAAGAAAGCTATTAGTTGAACCTTTAAATGATGATGTGGAAGGATTTATTAGTAAAGCAGGTTTTGTGTTTAAGTACAGAAAAAGCACAAATGATTTTGTCATTGGCAGACCAGATGGGCATATATCAACACTGTTCAAGCCAGTAGATGAATATGAATACTATTTAGACCAGGTTAAAAAATTTAAGGATAAGGAGGAAAGATGAAAATGAGTTATGAAATTAAATGTCCTTGTTGCGGTTCAGATGTAGAAATGTTTGATATATGCGAAGTTTGCGGCTGGCAAAATAGCGGCCCAAATGAAAAAGAAGATGATGTAAAAGGACCTAACAAAATGAGCCTAAAAGAAGCAAAAGAAGCGTATAAGCGAGGAGAAAAAATATATTAACAAAGCACCATGTCAAATGGCAGGTGCTTTTATTGTACCTTTGGAGGTGAAAGTATGGATAACTTTAAAATAATTTACAAAATATTAAAAGCGTTAGAAGCGGCACTGGATTATGAGGAATTTGACATAGATGAAATATCACATGAAAAACTTAAAATAACATATACAAGATGGGTTAACATACTCATAATGCTGTTTGAAAACGGGTATATAACCGGGATAAATGTCAGGAATGTACTGGGAAGCAAACAGCCGCAAATAAAAATAAACAATATAAGAATCACGCTTAAAGGACTTGAGTATCTCCAGGAAAATTCAGTTCTTAAAAAGGCAGGAGAGATAATTAAGGGTATAGCAGACATAGCGACATAAGCACTTACTGTTCAAATAAGTGCTTTTATTATGCCTGAAAGCGAGGTAGGAGTATGAAAATCCTAAAAGAAATATTAAAACTGTCCTGGTCAGATGATTTTAATCTTTTTACAATAGGTTTTACATCTGCCGCCATATTTAACGCACTTGTGAGGAAGCAAATTACTGCTTTGTACATATTAGTACCGCTTTTGCTGCTGACAATTTGCGTTAGGAAAGTGAGGTGAGAGAAAATGACGTTAGAGCAGAGATTGGAAGAATTAGAAAAAAAAATAGCCGCAATTGAAGATAAAATAATGCGGCCTGTAGATCCTGAAAAAATATTTTTGATTGCGTCCCAGGCTATTCGAGATGAACTCCTTGTTTCTTCAGTTCAGAGCGCAAAATAGAATCATATTGATTCAATGCAGATGAAATCGTTGTAAGCACAAAATCTATTACCAGTGTATAATTTTCAACATTATCTTTGATATCATCCGGAAGATTAATAGAAGAAAAACTGGAATAGCCTTTTGTGACCAACTTTTTAATAAATTCATCATGCGCATTTTGAGCTATTTTATCAAAATCTATTTGCATATAAGCTCACCTCCCTTCATGCAAATTTTACCATGATTCAGTAGGGAGGACAAGAAAAGCAAAGACTTAACCATAAGACTTTTTATATTGCCCTTTTTTAGCATTGCCAGGGTTAAAAGAAGCAAGACCGCAAGGGTGGCGGGTAACACCTTAAAAAAACTAAGCAGGAGGTAGTAAAAAAATGAACTTAAAAGAACTATTGGGAGAAGAACTATATAACCAGGTTGCAGCGGCTTTAAAGGGTAAAGGCCCTGACGGCAAAGACTTGGAAGTGGCCGTAATAAATGATGGCAGCTATTTCCCGAAAGCAAAGTTTGACGCCGTGAACGAAGAAAACAAAGCGTTGAAAGAGCAACTGAAACAGAGGGACACCGACATTGCAGAGCTTAAAAAATTGGCTGGAACAAATGAAGAGTTAAAAAATCAGCTTTCAGAACTTCAAAAGAAGTATAAAACAGACACCGAAAGCCTTAACCAAAGGCTTACACAGCTGCAGTTTGACAATGCCCTGGATGTTGCTTTAATGGGCGCTAAAGCAAAAAATATTAAAGCCGTCAAAGCTCTTTTGGACATTGAAAAAATCAAGCTGGACAACGGGCAGCTTCTAGGTCTTAATGAGCAGCTTGAAGCTATCAAAAAGGACAATGATTACCTTTTTGACATGCAGCCGCCATACAAACCTGTTTCGGGTTCCGAACCCAAAGCATTAACAATCGAACAGCAATTTGAAAAAGCATTGAAAGGAGAGATATAAACTATGCCGATTAACACTTTAGAATACGCAAAAATATTCCAGACTACGCTTGACAAGCAGGTAGTTGCAGAAGCAACATCCGGATGGATGGAAGCAAACGCGGGACAGGTAAAATACAATGGCGGAAATGAAATTAAGGTTCCAAAGGTAAGCCTCCAGGGGCTTGGCGATTATGACAGGGATAACGGTTTTACACAGGGTTCTGTAAGTTATGTGTATCAAACTCTGACTATGGGTCAGGACAGAGGCAGAACATTCCAGCTTGATGCCATGGATGTTGACGAAACAAACTTTGTCAATGCCGCGGGGACTGTTATGGGAGAATTCCAGAGAACAAAAGTAGTCCCCGAAATTGATGCTTACAGGTACAGCAAGATTGCTACAGGGGCTATAGCCAAAGGGAAGGTAACTGCCGGATATACGCCTTCCGCATCCGATATATTGACAAAGCTGAAATTCGACATCGAGAAAGTACTCGATATTGCAGGAGACGGAGTGCAGCTCGTCATCACCATGGCTATACCCACTGCGACGGTCCTTGAGAATACATCAGAAATAGCAAAGAAACTGGATGTAATGGATTTTACCTCTGGCGCATTCAATACAAAGGTAAAGTCTCTTGATGGGGACCCGATAATCAAAGTGCCTTCCGGCAGGATGAAAACTGCATACACTTTCTATGACGGTACTACTACAGGACAGGAAGAAGGAGGATTTGTTGCAGCTGCCGGTGCAAAGAATATTAACTGGATCATCTGTGCAAGAAGGTGCCCTATAGCAATAAGCAAGACTGACGTAATAAGGATATTCAGCCCTATGGAAAACCAGAAAGCCAATGCATGGAAGATTGACTACAGGAAGTATCATGAGTTGTTCATCATGGATAATGCCTGGGATCTGGTATGGGTTAATATCAAAGAGGCTCTTGCTTAATCCGGGAAGGAGGGTAAAAGATGATAGAACTTAAAAAAGATAACGTCCATAAGATTGTCGCCAGTAAGGAAAAGGCGGAAGCGCTTATGAAGAAAGGCTTTGAATTAGTCGAAAACCCCGAAAAGGAAACCAAAAGGGGGAGTGTAAAACGTGGAGAACCAGCAGATAATTGATGAAATCTTTCTCAGGAATCCGCAGCTTAAGGAATCCGACAGGCCACGCATAAACAGCTTTGTAAACCAGATAAAAGAAAAGGTCCTTGCGTATACTCATTTGGAAGAGTTACCGCAGGGACTTTTCTATGTGATCGTTTCAATGGTTGAGGAACTTGCCGGAATAAGAGAAATTGCCCAGAGCATTAAAGAAGGCGATGCCTCAATTACTTATGCAAGAAATGCTGAGGATATTGTGTTAAGTTTCAAGCCTGAACTCAATAAGTACAGGAGGATGGCAAGATGAGCGCATTAAACAGGTTTAGAAATCACACCTGTGATATATACAGAATAGAATCTCAGGTTATAAACGGGATAACAAAACATGCAGAGATTTTAAAATACTCAGGCGTGCCTTGCCATTTATCTCAGGGGAAGCTTCCTGTTGTAAGTAATGGAGAAACACCGGCCATTGAAACAAGCGATAAGGTATTCTTTGATACAGGGGTTGATGTTCTGCCTGGTGATAAGCTCATCATAAAGTTTAACGGCAGTGAGCGTAAATACACTGCCGGAAAGCCTTTTTATTATACCCGTCATGTTGAAGTACCCGTTACAGGGAGTGAAAAAGCATGAACACCAACCAGAGGGCAAATGAGATCCGCTTAAAGCAGTTCCGGGAAGAGCTTGAGCTTATGCTTGAAGATGTGAAAGAGATTGATAAGAAAATGTTAACTAAAGCTGTAAATGTAGGGCTGGTTGAAGTTAAAAAGAATACTCCTACAGGAAATTATCCCACCCATGTTGAGTTTATTGCTTATAAAGGGACTGAAAAAGAAAAATTAGTCAGCTTTGATGTGAGCAAAAAAGTAGGCGGCCATTTAAAGAAAAGCTGGCATGTTTCCCGCACGGAAAAAACTAACGAAGGAGTAGAAAAAAAGCTTTATAATACTGCTGATTACGCCTTGTACGTCAACAACGGGCACAGGATTGTAAGGCATGGCAAAACAGTAGGCTTTGTAAAAGGCAAATTCATGCTTGAAAAGGCTATGGGAAAGGTGGATAAGGCTATAGTCGATGAATT
Source organism: Petroclostridium xylanilyticum (assembly GCF_002252565.1). NCBI lineage: Bacteria > Bacillati > Bacillota > Clostridia > Eubacteriales > Oscillospiraceae > Petroclostridium > Petroclostridium xylanilyticum. The sequence goes on along the minus strand of NZ_NPML01000018.1, from coordinate 427,920 downwards.
CAAAAAAGAAGTCGAAGAGGTGAAGCGCAAACATGGTAAATGAAATAAAACAGGCAATAGTGGATAAATTGCATGAACTTTATCGTGATGCTGCAATATATGATGAGGATATTCCACAGGGATTTAAAACTCCGTCGTTTTTAATAGTCCTGGTTGAAAGTTCATATAAAAAGGCTATTCACGATAAATACAGCGCTTCGGTTTCTTTTGACGTAGCCTATTTCCCAGAAGCCCAATACGACATGAAAAATGAATGCTATGAGGTATCGCAGAACATCTTAAGAGCCTTTGACGTTTTAAATGGTTACAAGATAATGAATAAGACAGCAAGCGTTACCGATGACGTTCTTCACGTAAAATTTACAGTTAAATACAGGGAGATAAAAACTTCCATATGCGAAAAAATGAACGAGATTATTTTTGAATAAAGGGAGTGAATTAGATGGCAGGAACCTTTACTACTCAAAATAAAGTAAGGCCGGGCGTATATATCAATTTTTCAACTGAAGCGCCTCTGGCCATAGAGCTTTCGGACAGAGGCATAGTTGCCTTGCCCCTTAGCCTTTCGTGGGGGCCTGTAGGCTCAATAATCGAAGTCAACCAGGGTGAAAGCACGTTTTCAAAGCTTGGTTACGAGCTGTCTGATCCAAAGCTGCTTTTGCTTCGCGAGGCTTTGAAACGTGCCCAAAAAGCGCTTGTATATAGGATAAATGATGGTGCGGCAGCTACCGCAACATTGGCGGCAAACATTACGGCCACGGCAAAACATAAAGGTGCCAGAGGTAACGACATAACGGTAAGAATAACGGAAAATGGAGCAGCTTGGGACGTTGAGACCTTAGTATCAGGGAAGTCAGTTGACGTTCAGACAGGTTTGACAGATGTGTCTGATTTTATCGCCAATGATTGGATAAGCATAACGGGTACAGGGATGTTTGAGGCGACTACCCAAACATTAACAGGGGGTGCAGATGATAATTCTACGTTGGGTCATGCCGGATTCTTGGCAGCGCTGCAGGTGCAAGACTACAACACTATTGCATGCTTTTCAACGAATTCAGCCGACCAAGCTTTATACATTAATCATGTTGCTAGTGAAAGGGCAAATAACGGCAAAATGGTTCAATGCGTAATGGCTGATAATGCTGCAGACAAGGAGTATATAATCAGTGTCAAAAACGGAGTAAAACTTTCAGACGGAACTCTTTTAACTGCGGCTCAAGCTTGTGCATGGGTTGCAGGGGCAACGGCAGCGGCTAAGGTGAACCAGAGTCTAACATTCACGAAATACGAGGATGCTGTTGATGCAAACCCGCGCCTGACGAATGCTGAAACAGAAGCAGCCATTACGGCCGGGCATATGGTGTTCACTGCAAAGAACGGATATGCAGTTTTGGAGTATGACATAAACAGCCTGACAAGCTTTGCCCCTCCAAAATCAAAAGCATGGAGAAGCAACAGGGTTATGAGGGTGCTGGATGCTTTCCAGAATGACGTACAAGAGATATTTGAAGCCCAGTATGTCGGAAAGATAAACAATAACGAAGATGGCAGACAGCTTTTAAGAGCGGCAATAATACAGTACTGCAATGAGCTGCAGAGTATCGGGGTGCTGCAAAACTTTGAAGGGGCAGATGATGTTGCTGTAAGTGCAGGAACGGATCCTGACGCTGTTGTTGTGGAAGCAAACCTGCAGCCTGTGGATAGTGTAAACAAGATATACATCAAGGTTAATGTAAGGTAGGTGATAAAACATGAGCGAAAACTTTACAAGGCTTGCAGATACCCTTTCAACCAATGAAGGCACGGCTTATATCACAATAAACGGCCAGAACAGGCAACTGTTTGAAGTTATGAAGATTGAAGCTAATATTGAAAAGACAATCCTTGAAAAAAGGATGCTGGGCAACAAAATCACACAGCATAAAGTCATTGGCGCAAAAATAACCGGTTCTGCGACACTGGCCCTTATGAATGGAGATTTGCTCAAAGCCACGCTGAATTATCTTAAGACGGGAGTTTATCCGAATATAAAGCTTCAGCTTAAAAACCTTGATCCTTCTAGCACTGTGGGGGCAAGGGAAGTTATATTGACAGGGGTGATTTTCAACAACGATTTGCTTTCACTGCTGGACTCCGACAGCGAGGATATGGCAACATTCGATACTGATTTTACCGCTGATGGCATTGAGGTTTTAAGTGATTTTAAATTGCCGCAAAATTACAGGTGATAAAGCATGATAAGCAAACAGGTGAAAGCTGAACTGGATAATTTATGGCTTGAAGAGTTGCAAAGAAAACAGGAAATCGGTCGATATAACGATCCCGTAGATAAACTAGTAACTGAAATGGGGGTTTTAGTAATGAGCCTTAAAGCATTTTTAAATCCAATAGTGCCGAAGAATGAAAAAGTAATAGTATCAAAAAGGTTTGTTGAGGATGGAAAGCCTGTTGAGTGGGAGATAAAACCCGTCACACAGGAAGAAAACGACCTTTTGATGAAAAAATATACCAAAAAGGATAAGAAAACAGGAGCGGAAACCTTTGATAGACAAGGGTATATAAACGAGCTTGTGGCTTCTGCCGTTGTCTTCCCTGATTTAAAAAACGCCGAGCTTCAGAAAGCTTACGGGGTATTAGGAGAAACTGATTTGCTGAAGAAAATGCTCCTTATCGGTGAATTTGCCGTACTTGCCCAGAAAGTACAGGAGCTTGCGGGGCTGGATGAGGATATAAACGAGCTGGTGGAAGAGGCAAAAAACTGATAAAGCAGGGTGATAGTGAGGCCAATATGGCACACTATGCCCTGCAAAAGCTTCACATGCTGCCGCATGTGTTTATAAGCCTTCCTCAACGTGAGCAGGCTTTTATTTATGCCAGCACTCTTGTTAAGATTGAGGAAGAGAAAAAAGAAGCAAACAAAATTAGGCTTAAAAGAAGGAGGCGGTAGCCTTGCCAACGTTGGAAGCTGTTTTTAGAATCAATGACCGATATACAAGCGCAATAAACAAAATTATGGCCAGCACAACAACAGCAGAAAATAAGCTGAAGGCTATATCAAACACTACAGATATTTTCAATAAAAAGCTTTCTGACATAAAAACAGGAGCAAGCTTTGGAATTGGAGGGATAACTTCCCTGGTTGGAGCGTTAAAAGGTCTTGCAGCTGCTTATCTAACTGTTCAGGCGGCTAAGAAAGGCATGGAGATTTCAGATAATTACACAAATACAGCAGCAAGGCTTAAACTCATTAATGATGGATTGCAAACCAATGCCGAGCTTCAGGATAAAATATTCAAGGCTGCCGAACGCTCAAGAGGCTCATATACGGCTATGGCTGACAGCGTGGCTAAAATGGGCTTGCTTGCAAAGGATGCATTCACAGGCAACGATGAACTTATAGCTTTTACAGAATTGGTTCAGAAATCATTCAAAGTAGGAGGAGCAAGCGCCCAGGAACAGCAGGCAGGATTGTACCAGCTTACGCAGGCCATGGCTGCAGGTAAGCTTCAGGGGGATGAATTCAGGTCAATCATGGAAAATGCTCCGATGATTGCGGATGCCATTGCGAAGTTTACAGGAAAGTCAAAAGGTGAGCTAAAGAAGATGTCGGCTGACGGTGTTATTACTGCTGACATTATCAAAAATGCTATGTTTAAGGCAAGTGAGGATATTAATAAAAAGTTTGAAACAATGCCGAGGACTTTCGGGGACGTATTTGCACAGTTTGGGAACAAAGCCCTGAAAGCTTTTGAGCCTGTGATACAAAAGGTTAACAAGGCTATTAATTCCCCTGCGTTTATAAGCTTTACTGAAAAACTTATGCAGGGAATAAACTTTGTTGCAGGAGGGGTAGGTATTTTGATAGATGGCTTTATATGGGTTGGAAATGTAATACAGTCAAACTGGGAGATTATCGAGCCGGTACTTATTGCCATAGGTGCGGCGTTAACTGCATGGGCAGTTATTAAAATCCCCTTTCTAATAGGCCGGATTAATCTTTTAATAATCAAGCTCTGGCTGATGTTAGAGCCGATATTAGCTCAGGCTGCGGCATGGATGACTGCGAACTGGCCTATCCTGTTAATTGGTGCTGCTATTGGATTTTTGTTATATGCAATGATCAAATTCGGGGATACAGTTGTTGAAGTTGTAGGTTTTGTCGGCGGTGTTTTTGGTGTTTTGTTTGCCTTCTTGTATAATAAGTTTGCATATTTTGCTAATACTGTTGTTTCTATAGCAGAATTTTTTGCAAATGTATGGATAGATCCTGTATATGCCGTTAAAAAGCTTTTCTATGACTTATCTATCAACGCGTTGAGCTTTTTGACAAACATAGCAAAAGGCATTGAAAAGATTATAAATTCCATACCCGGGCTGAATGTAAATATTACAGGCGGCATGGAAAACCTTCTTGATACTTTGAAAGCTGAGCGTGACAATCTGAAAAGCGATAAAAACGTCATCAGACTCAAAAGGTTTGAACAGATGGATTATTCGACTGCATTTGATATGGGCAAGGATTGGGGCAAGAAAATCGGAAGAACCTCTGTAGATAATGTACAGGGGGCATTTAATAAACTGACAAGTATAATGTCATTCATGACACCAAAGAGCGATTTAGACTCTGGTATAGACAAATACATGAAGAACGGCGCGCTTCCTGTTACCGGAAAGGTGGATATATCGGAGGAAGATTTAAGATACCTCAAGGACATTGCCGAGCGCGAGTATATTAACAAATATAGTACTACTACACTTGCTCCGAACATCCGTATATCATTTGGAAACGTGACAAAAGAAGCTGATGTCGATAAGATTACCGGGAGAATCGAAAAAATACTGAAAGAGCAAATAGCTATTGCTGCCGAAGGGAGCTATGCATAATGAGCTATGCTGTGTTTTTTGATAAAAATAATGAAACAATAAGGCTTCCGGTGAATCCGGAAAGCATAAAGATTGAAAAAGGGCAGGCTGTAGAAACTTATGATGTATTAAAACTCGGGAAGGTATCAATATCTTCAGGAGTAGAGCCTGATAAATACAGCTTTGAAGCAGAATTGCCGGGCAAACGCTACAGGTATGTTGTAACATCGGGTGACTTTAAACCAGCAGATTTTTACCTGAATAAGTTTAAAGAGTGGATGGAAGCTAAAGAGCCTGTAAGGTTTATAAAAAACAACGGCGATGGGGATGACCTTTCCACACTGGTTTTGATTGAAAGCCTTGACATATCTGAAAACGCTGGTGAAGAAGGGGATTATATCGTTGGCTTCAAGTTAACTGAGTATAAACCTTTTGGGAAAAAGGAAGTGTTTATTTCAGGACAAAGCACTGCAAACACTCAGCAAGCCGTAACCACTACCCCACCAGCAAGAGAAGGAAAGCCTTCCACACCAAAAACGTATACCGTTGCCAGCGGGGATACTCTTTGGGGAATTGCAAAACGATTCCTGGGAGATGGTTCAAAATATCATCAGTTGGCAAAACTCAATCCTGGCATTAAAAATCCGGCATTAATCTATCCAGGGCAGGTGATATCATTGGCATGATAGAATTGTTGATTGAAAACAAAGCTGACGGCAAAATATATGAAATATCAGAGCTTGTTACAGAAATCAGCTTTAGCGACAGGTTAAACAACGGCTGCAGCAAGCTGGATTTTAGTTACCTTTATGACGGGGTATTATTTGCAAACGGATCCGCGGTAAGGTTTAGGTTTAATGGGGCAAATATTTTTTATGGATACATTTTCAGCAGCGAAAGAGAGCAGAATAACGCTATTTCTGTTGTTGCCTATGACCAGTTAAGATACCTTAAAGCAAAAGATACCTTTGTTGTAAAGGAGCTGCGTGTTGATGAGCTTATACGGAAAATAGCAAACTATTTCAGGCTCCGTGTAGGAAAGTTGGACAATACCGGATATAAACTGCCAACATCCATAAAAGATAACCAGACGTTCCTGGATATGATATATGACAGTATTTCAACTACGCTCATTGGCACAGGCCGAAAATATGCCTTTTATGATGACTTTGGAAGCTTAGCGCTCACAGACATTATGAACATGAGACTTCCTCTTGTAATTGGCGATGCGAGCCTGGCGTACGGGTATAAGTATGGACAGAGTATTGACGATAACACCTATAACCTTATAAAAATATCAAAAGATAATGAAACAACAGGTAAGAGGGACGTCTATATAGCCCAGGACAGCAGCGCATTCAATAAGTGGGGGATACTTCAGTATTTTGAAACGGCAGATAAAAACGCGAATCCTGAGCAGATTAAAGCTAAAGTTAATGCACTTTTAAAGCTTATGAATTCTGAAACCAAAACCCTGTCCATTGAGGCGTTAGGTGATACAAGGGTAAGGGCAGGAAGCGGGATATTGGTAAGCATATCCGACTTAGGCATAAACCAATATGTAATTGTAAATTCCTGCAAGCATATATTTAAAAACAATATTCATACTATGAGCCTGGAGTTGATGTTATGATTGAGGCTATCAAGGAAATTATAAAGAACTATATAAACAGTATGAAGCCCACAAGACTTGTATTCGGAAAGGTTGAAACTGTTGCCCCGCTTGCGGTAAGAGTGAATGAAAAACTGCTCATACCATCTGAAATGTTTGTATGGCCGCCAGTGTTAACCCAGTATGATATAGGGAAAAAGGTCCTTATGATACAGCAAGAAGGTGGGCAGCAGTATTACATTCTGGAGGTGAGGTAATGATACCGGCAAGCAATATTGGAGGCATTGAAATCAATGAGATTAAACAGCCTTCTAAAACTTATAAAATTAACACTACGAAAAGCGAAGTTTCGATAAAAGGATATACTGATGGGCTGGAAGCAGTAAAACAAGCTGTCCAGCTTATTTTATCCACTGAAAGGTATATGTATCCGATATATAGCTGGAACTACGGTGTAGAGCTTGAAAGCCTGATTGGTAAAGAATACTCATATATTGTCGCCGAAATTAAGCGGAGAATCAGGGAGGCATTGATGCAGGACGACAGGATTTCAAGCGTTGACGGCTTTAAATTTACCAGGCAGGACGACGAATTGTACGTCGAATTTGAGGTTGTGAGCGATGTCGGCTCATTTAACACGGGATTGGCGGTGAATATCTGATGTATGAGGACATGACATTTGAAAACATACTAAATTCCATGCTGGCAAGGGTTCCGGACAGCCTTGATAAGAGAGAGGGAAGCATTATTTATAACGCCCTTGCTCCGGCGGCATACGAGCTTGCACAGGCATATTTCCTTTTGGAAAACTTTTTAAAGCTGCCTTTTATTGACACGTCTGAGGGTGAATACCTGACAAGGATATGCTCGCAGTATGGGGTGCACAGGAAACCGGCTACAGCTGCGATAAGAAAAGGGGTTTTCGAAGGCAGTTCAAACAATCCCTTCAACGTGCCTCTTGGCTCAAGGTTCGGGATTGACGGAATAGTATATGTTGCTACTAAAAAGATATCGGACGGCGTATTTGAAATGACATGCGAAACTCTGGGAACAACGGGAAACATTCCTGTAGGGGATCTACTTCCTATTGATAACATACCTGGATTAGGATCCGCTCTTTTATCCGATATTATCACATACGGCGAGGACGAGGAAACGGATGAGGCTTTAAGGGAGCGTACACTTACAAAGGTCCAGTTGCCTACTACATCCGGCAATTTAAATGCTTATAAGTTGTGGGCGTTAAGCGTGCAAGGTGTCGGAGGTGTAAAAGTATTTGAGACCTGGAACGGAAACGGGACTGTTAAACTTGTGCTTATAGACACCGACAAAAAACCGGCTAGCAGTGAGGTTGTAACAGCAGTAGCGGAATACATTGAAACAGTCCGTCCTATAGGGGCAAGTGTCACGGTTGAGGCGGCAGCACAGCTAAATATAAACATATCGGTTACGGTATCAAGGGCAGCCGGCTATACGTTGGAGCAGGTCACCTATAATATAACATCAAGCGTATCCGAATATCTTAAGTCTGTGGCTTTTATGCACGATTTTGTGAGCTATGCAAAAATCGGAAATGCAATACTGGAAGCCCCGGGTGTGGTTGACTATTCAAACCTAACGGTGAATGGTGGTACATCAAACATCCCAATATCGTACACTGCTGCAAACTGCCAAACGCCGGTAATCGGGACGGTGACTGTGAATGAATAAAACTGAGGAAATGAAGGCTCTTGTGCCTGAAATATTCCAGGAAATAAAAGAATACATTGAGATATTCAACACCCAAGGAGTAGAGCTAGATAATATTTATAATGCTGTGAATGAAATTCTGGCGCAATGCTTTGTTAATACCGCTACCTGGGGGCTGGGATATTGGGAAAGGATGCTTACGATACCTGTTGATAACTCAAAGGAAGCTGCATACCGGAGGGACGTCATCCTATCAAAGATAAAAGGAACCGGCACCGTCACCCCCGCACTCATAAAAACTGTCGCTGAAAGCTATAACAACGGCGAAGTCGATGTAATCGAACATCCTGAAACATATAGCTTTGAAGTTAAATTTATTGGTACCCGTGGCATACCTCCAAACCTGTCAGATCTGCAAAATGCAATACATGAACTTAAGCCGGCGCATTTGGCGGTTACTTATACTTTTACTTATACAACCTGGGGTGAAGTAAAGCAGACAACGTGGATTAATATAAAAGCAGGTACTTGGGGAGATTTGAAGACAAGGAGAGTGGTATAATGCCGGATTTGACACCGAATTTAAATTTAGAAAAACCTCTTGATAATGAAACGGCTGATATTGGAGTTATAAACAGTAATATGGATAAAATTGATACCGGGTTTGGTAATATACAGCAGCAAATAGAAAACATCGACGTAACAGGCACTCAAATAACAGTCGACCAGTCACAGGCACCATCCTTACCAGGTAACGGAACTATTGCCCAACTATTTAACTGGATAGCAAACAGGATAAAGGCAATTACAGGCAAAACAAATTGGTGGGACACACCGGATATAACTCTTGCCAGCGCAAAATCACATATAGATGCAGCAGCACCACACAGCGGACACGAAACCCCTGCAGGAGCACAAGCAAAGGTGGATGCACATGCAAACGCTACAGATCCACATCCTCAGTATGCGTTAGATACTGACCTTAATTCACATGCGGCCTTGACATCTGTCCACGGTGCAACATCCACAGCAACAGCAAACACTATCATCATGCGTGACGCAAGCGGACGAGCAAAAGTAGCAGCGCCGAGTGCGAGCGATGATATTGCAAGGAAGGCAGAGGTGGATACAAAGGTTAGCAAGTCTGGGGATACGATGACGGGAAATTTAACTATTAGCGGAGGCAGTTTACAAGTCGGGATTTCAAGTGGTTCAATTGGCGTGGGCGATGATACAATAATAGAAGATTGTAATGTAGCAAATACAATAAGAATAAAAGGAAAACAAGATCCAACAAAAGCAGATATATACTTAGGTACTAATAATTATAAAGTCTGGCACTCAGGCAACGACGGCGCAGGGAGTGGGCTGGATGCGGATATGATAGATACTTATCATGCAGTTGATATTACAAATGGAATTACAAGTGGAAAAACCACTGATAGCGTATATTTTCAAATTATGGGGGTGTAATATATGGCACTTAGAGGAAGTTTAGCAAGTTCTGTTGCATCTGTCAATCCAGGTACAGTATTTAATATTGCGAACGTAACAGGTAAAGGAATTTTACGTGAAATATGTTTTTATTTAGATAATCAAGTGGGTGTTTCAGGACAAAGATTTGAAATTATAATAGACAATGTTACAGTTTTTTCACAAGATGTTTATAACACAGCCGATTTTGCTAGGTTATTAATAGGAAAAGATGGAACAGGGACAAGCGTATGTGCAGAAATAACACTTTACGACTCCGCAAACCGTGACATTGGTGGTTCTTGGCGATTGAATTTACCATTTCAATCATCTATGACAGTTCGTATCAACAATACAAGTAGTTCTAGTATAATTGCAAGAATACTTGTTAATTACGTTTTGGAGGTGTAACATGCAAGTATATATTACTATGTCTGGGAGATTGTTAGGAATATTAGAAGGTGATGGAGAGTTTGTTTGTGATGAACCTGTCTTACAATTTGATATACCTCATTGTACTGATATTAATATGATTGACGTAGTATTCGATGAGCAAGGTAATCCTATTGATGTAAAATTGAAAGAAAATCAGTTTGATGTTACAGATGAGGAAGGCAATATAATTCCTCCCGAACCCATCGACGAAGAAAAAGCCGCTATGGCTGAGGCTATTATTGATATGGAAAACAGAATATCACAATTGGAGGCGATGTTAAATGCTTAAACAGTATCTTGTTGTATCTTATGCTTACCTCGTAAAAATCGGCAGGTGGGACTTAGAACCCACGGAAGGCAATATAAAAAAGGCAGTACCTGAGGAATACCGAATTGCGGTGGCTGAGTATTTGGCAGGAGGTGTATAGCACGTGGAGAAAAAACTGTATAACATCATAGTTACATCAGGAGGCGCGCTTGCCTCCTATCTTTTTGGGGGGTGGAGCGCATTGCTTGGAATATTGCTTGGATTTGTGGTGATAGATTACGCTACTGGTTTTTTAGCTGCGGCCATAGAGGGGGAATTGAGCAGTAAAACAGGTTTAAAGGGCATAGCAAAGAAGGTTTGCATATTTGCTGTAGTGGCTATAGCAAACCTCATTGATGCAGCAATGGGCAACCAGCATATTTTGAGGGATGCGACTATATTTTTCTACCTCTCAAACGAGCTCTTGTCTATTATCGAAAATGTCGGGAGGGCAGGCATACCAGTGCCTTCGCAAATCCAAAAAGCTGTGAAAGTGTTGCAGGGGAAGGAGAATGAGTGATATGCCGTACACATACATAGTAGACCATATACCAACATCTACAGCCAAAAACAGACGTCCGGGAATATCCATGACGCCGGAATATGTAACAATCCATAGCACAGCAAACCCGTCCAGCACAGCCAGGCAGGAACGGGCATGGCTGACAAACTCAAACAACATAGCGACGGCATCATTCCATGTTGTTGTTGATGAGAAAGAGGCCGTTGAGTGCATACCGCTCAATGAGGTAGCCTGGCACGCCGGGGACGGCAGGGGTCCCGGAAACACAAAAAGTATAGGAGTGGAGATATGTGAAAGTGGGGATAGAGAAAAGACATTGCAAAATGTTGCGGAGCTTGTGGCGAAGCTGCTACATGAACGAAAATGGGGTATTGACCGGGTGAAGCAGCACTACGACTGGAGCGGGAAGAATTGCCCGCGGATACTGAGGGATACGGGCAGGTGGCCGGAATTTTTAGGTATGATTGAGAAGGAGTTGAAGGAAATGAGCGAGCATTGGGCAGAAAAATACTACAAGTTTTTGACGGAAGAAAAGGGCATAGTCATTCGTGAAAAAAGGTTTGACGATACCGTCACCCGTGGGGAACTGTTTGCGCTCATGGCAAGGATGATGGGGTATAAGGAATAGGAGGGATAAACGTGAAGAGCATTGAAACCCGTAAAACTATAGCCCTTGCGATGTCAGCGGCTTATATTATTTTTACCGGGTATTGTATTGTTACTGGGAAGTCAATCCCACAGGAATTTGTGGCAATAGTGGGTCCGATAATAGGTTACTACTTCGGTAAGTCCACAGCCCTGGAGATGCCACAGAATAATAAGCCCCCGGGTTGAGCCTGGGGGCGTTTTGATTAAATATGCAAGCGTTCCCTTAATGCTTCTTGCAGAACCTGTGAAAAATTGATTCCCGCCTTTTCGGCTTTTGTATTTAACCAGTTAGGTATGGTTAATGTTTTTTTAATAGCCCTGCTATCATTCAAATTACGATATTCTACCGTATCTACTACGATAAGGTTTACAAACTCTGTTTTTTCACAGCGTATATCAAACACATTTGAAGCCTTAGGTATAGTTTCGTTGTTGTCTTCCGCATCGCAAAGCCACATTGCTACGGCATCCTGGGCCATTTCAATAGCATTAGGCAAATCCTTGCCACATGTTACGCAACCTGGTAAGTCTGGGACCTTAATAGAGTATTCACCATTTTCAAGAGGGGTAAAAATAGCAGGATAAACATATTTCATAAACAACAACTCCTTTCGATATTTTTAATATATATATATATAATATCCAGAAGTAGGGCTTATTTCAGCCCTGCTTCTTTAAGGATTTGGTTTGCAGTGTACTCGTTAATTTCAGTATGCCGGGGGATTGGAATTTTAATGCCTTGTTTATTAGGGTGCTTTGCCATGTCGTGTTTCGCTCCGCTTGTTATTTCCCATCCCGCATCTTTAAGTCGTTTTATCAAGTCCCTGCGCTTCATTAACCTCACCTCTTAATTATATTATACACGTGTTTTATACGTATGTCAATAAGTATATAGGAAATATTATAAAAACTGCAAATTGATAGAAAAAACGTGGAAAGTAAAAAATACTACTTTTGCTTGAGGTTTTGAGTGATTAAAACCCCGGGACCTGAGCCGGGGGTTTTATGGTGGGCGGGGAAGGGAGGATAGAGAAAATATGGGAATATCATTATGTTGAACTTTTATTTTCTGAAAAAAACGAGCTCCTATTAAGTGCTAGGAGGCTCATTTAACTCACTTTAAGTTATTTTAACCCAAATTGTGCCTTGCTTTGCAATTTACCACCTTGGAATATTAAATTAGCATTTGCGCCTAATGAACCTTCTCCTTTATACTGATACACTACAGTATAAAAATCGGCACCCTTTTCTCCAGTTTCAGAAACAAGTTCTCCTGGACCGCCTATTATTTTTGTAACTTCTTCATAAGTCATGCCATTTTGAATTTTGTCAAATTCATCTTTTGTTATTGTAGGCTTATTAACATTCTCTTCAGATTCCTGAGTTTTTGTAGGCTGCTCAGCTTGTTTTGTTTCTTGAGTCTGCTGTGTTTGTATTGTCTGAGAAGGTTGCGAATTCTTGCTGTTCGATGCAGAACCTATAGCTCCTATGACCACAATTACAATAACCCAAAACCACCACTTTTTAAAGATTTTCATTCATGACACCCTCCTAATTTTAAGTAATTACAAATATATATTATACCAAGTGCATAGTCTTAAATTTGTTATATTTTGTCGAAATAATATAGTTAATTTGCATAAATAATTAATAATTTTAAAATTATTTTTTTATATATAATCATGATTTTATGTCGAATTTTAGAAACGTTTGTCGAATCTGGATTAAATATCCTAATTTTTACATGTTACGCATTGAATTGGGAATTGTTATGTTTTATAATAAGAACAAATGTTCGAATAACAAAAACAGGAGGCGATTGATCATGTATAATAATGCGCTTTTGGAGTTAATAAAAATCATAAAAAGTGGGTACATAAATAATACTCAATTTAAGAGAGAATTATTATTATCGTTGGCACGTAAAACAGGCGACAAAAATATATGTACTTTATGCGCATACATCATAGACAGTCTACATAAATGAAATTGTGACAAAATTGTGACTTTTTATAAAAAAAATAAGCGTCGGCAATGGATTGTTTTACCTTTAGGCAAATCCGTCAATCCATTGCCGCGCCTACGATACAGGAAAATTACGAATAATATAGTTTGGTATTAAATACGACTGGAAATCGTGTGTAGGCTAATACCCTACCGAGGGTTCGAATCCCTCTCTCTCCGCCAGTAGCAAGGGTTTGAAGATAAATTCAAATCCTTTTTTCATGCTCATTTTCTTGCTAAAAACTCTATTTGCTAAAAAATGATTTTGGACAGACCGAAATGGGACGATATAAATGAGAAAGTTTTGTTGAAAACTTAAAGAAAAATTTCAGTGGTTGTGGATAAGTGAAGACTAAATATTTAAGTATTTATGGATATAATTAAAGGGTTGAATGTACATTTGATTACGAAGTATCAAGAAGCTAGAAGGATATTTTTCAATAGTATTTATTTCATTTACCTTTGTACAAATATTTCAAGTGCAAAATAGCGTTAATACAGTTGGTGAAACTGTTAAGTTTTTACCGGACATCGTCTAAGTTAAGGTAAATAATATTGTGTACATTATTAATGTAACATCAAAAGATGCTAAAAGTAAACAGGTAAATCATGTTACAAACCCAATAGCAACAACCATTTTGGATAAATTAAGTGCCTGATATATTTATTTTTCAAGGTTCTTATGATATGGATTTAAATGAAAGAAAGGCAGATTATTTTGCAGCAAAAATGATTTTCGGTAATGTATATGACTATTACTATTCATTAGAAGATGAAAATTTTATTGATAGAGTAATAAAATGCATGGATGTATACAAGGCACCATATAAAACAGTTCTTATAGAATTGTTTGAAGAAGCAGTTATAAAGTTTAATGATATGAATTTAAAAGAAAAAGTTCTTGAACATTTTGATAATGAACCAAGCGATTTAGTCGAAAAGTTTAAAGATTTGGAATTAGATTCAGAATTAGTAGAACCTTCCTATATTGTAAGTTTAGGAGGCTTAGAGAAAACAATACGTAATATTATGAAAGAAAATCCTGATGTTTCCTGCCATAAAGATAACTATAATTTTTTGATGACTTTAAAAAAGAAAATCAAAAAAGAAGTGGAGGGACTTGCTATAGGTATTTGATTGTTTGTGAAGATAAAAAGGCAGAACCAAATTATTTTCAAGACATTAAAAGAAAAATTGAAACAAAGTATAGAGATGAAATTGATGTAAGATACAAGATAGAATTAGATATACAGGGAACTGGCAGAAATACAGAGAATTTAGTAGATTATACAATTAAATTTAGAAGTCTAAGTGAAATACCCTATGGGCATACACGGAAGTGTTAAAAAAAGATTCACCTTGAAAAAAGTACATAAGAAGCACCAGATCAATTGTTGTTTTCTTTTTATTTTATCACACAAATACGTAATTTTACATCGGAAATTTGATAGATTTGCGGATTTTTTTAGCCGGCACTAATACCTTGACATCCAATGACTGAGTGCAGCACGTTAACATTATACATATTTACCATAAAATGTATGGAATTTAATATTGAAATTTTCAGTTCTTTATATTAAATTTTTGTAATCATTTCCATTTCATTAATCTGTAAATAAAAATCTAATTTATTATCAAACTATATAAAGGAAAAAAGTAGTGTTATATAAGATAGGAGGATTAACATGACTGAACAAAACAAAACTGACAGGGAAATACCTGATGTGATAGAAACCTTAGTCGAAAATGGTAAGATGGCACTGAAAGAGATGGTTAAATTAAATCAGGAACAGGTAGACCATATTGTTAAAGAAATGGTACTTGCAGGATTGGCTAACCATATGAGACTGGCAAAACTGGCAGTTGAAGAAACAAAAAGAGGAGTTTATGAAGATAAAATTATTAAGAACCTTTTTGCTACTGAGTATATTTATCACAGCATAAAATATCAGAAAACAGTTGGTATTATTGACGAAAACGAAGAAGAAGACTATTTCGAAATAGCAGAACCGGTGGGGGTGATTGCCGGTATCACTCCGGTTACAAATCCTACCTCTACAACATTGTTTAAATGTATTATTGCAATGAAAACAAGAAATCCGATTATATTTGCTTTCCATCCCAGTTCCCAGCAATGCAGTGCAGAATCCGCCAGGGTTGTGAGGGATGCGGCAGTTAAAGCGGGGGCACCTGAATATTGTATTCAGTGGATTGAAGAACCTTCTATAGCGGCTACTCAGGCCTTAATGAAAAATGACGGTATTTCTTTGATCCTGGCTACGGGCGGTTCATCCATGGTTAAAGCGGCGTATAGTGCCGGAAAACCTGCATTAGGAGTGGGTCCTGGTAATGTACCCTGTTACATAGAAAAGACAGCAGATATAAAGAGGGCAGTAACAGATTTGATTATTTCAAAAACCTTTGATAATGGCATGATCTGTGCATCCGAACAGGCAGTTATTATAGATAAGGATATCTATGAAACTGTCACGGATTATATGAAGGAACACGGCTGTTATTTTGTTAATGAAGAAGAGCGGAAAAAATTAGAAAAGCTTGCTATTGATGAGGAAAAATGTGCAATGAATCCACAGATTGTGGGTCAATCAGCTTATACCATTGCACAAATGGCAGGAATGGAAGTTCCGAAGGAAACAAAAATACTGGTTGCTGAAATAGAAGGGGTAGGCCCGGAATATCCTTTGTCCAGGGAAAAATTAAGTCCGATTCTGGCTTGTTTTAAAGTAAACAACTCAAAAGAAGGAATCCAGAGGTCAGTAGAAATGGTCAATTTTGGAGGATCCGGCCATTCTGCAGTTATCCATTCTAACGATGACGGTGTAATCAATGAGTTTGCAGAAAAGGTAAATACCGGACGGATAATTGTTAATCAACCCTCCAGCCATGGGGCAATCGGCGATATATATAATACCACCATGCCTTCACTTACACTGGGATGCGGTTCTTTTGGCAGAAATAGTACAACTGCAAATGTTACTGCAGTAAATCTAATCAATAAAAAACGTGTGGCAAGGAGAAGGTATAATATGCAGTGGTTTAAAATACCTGAGAAGATATATTTTCAACCCGGCTCTGTCCAATATCTTTCAAAAATGCCTGGAATTTCAAGGGCGTTTATTGTTACAGACGAAATGATGGTCAAATTAGGTTATGTGGAAAAAGTCCTGTATCATTTAAGAAAACGTGTTGGCAGGAACTATGTGCATTCAGAGATTTTTGACAGGGTACAACCGGACCCGACAGTTAATACTGTAAGAGAAGGTGTTAAAGCAGCAGGGGCTTTTAAGCCTGATGTTATTATTGCCCTAGGGGGAGGCTCGGCAATTGATGCTGCCAAAGCAATATGGTTGTTTTATGAACATCCTGAAACTGATTTTGACGACCTTCGCATGAAATTTATGGATATCCGCAAGAGAGTATTTAAATATCCTCCCCTTGGGAATAAAGCAAAGTTGGTGGCTATTCCCACTACTTCGGGTACAGGTTCTGAGGTTACATCTTTTACAGTTATCACTGACCCGGAAAAAGAAACGAAATATCCGCTGGCTGATTATGAATTGACACCGGACATCGCTATCATTGACCCGGAATTTGTGCAGTCAGTACCACCACGTGTAACAGCAGATACAGGGATGGATGTCTTAACTCATGCAATTGAAGCTTATGTATCGGTTATGGCTTCCGATTACACTGATGCGCTTGCTATGAAGGCTATCCAGCTAGTATTTGAATACCTGCCGAAAGTTTATATGAATGGTGATGACCAGGAGGCCCGTGAAAAAATGCATAATGCATCATGCATAGCAGGTATGGCCTTTACCAATGCATTTTTAGGAATAAATCACAGTCTGGCACACAAATTAGGCGGCGAATTTCATGTGCCTCACGGCAGGGCTAATGCTGTTTTGCTCCCTCACGTTATTAGATATAATGCTTCAAAACCGACCAAGTTTACTGCATTCCCCAAATATGAATATTATATCGCAGATAAAAAGTATGCAGAAATAGCCAAATATCTCAGACTGCCCTGCAGCACTACAGAGGAGGGCGTCGACTGCCTGATATCTACAATATTGGATCTGATGAGAAAGCTGGAAATGCCCCTGGCTATAAGGGATTTCGGCATATCAGAAGACCAGTTTATGAAAGTTGTAGATGAGCTTGCGGATAAAGCTTTTGAAGACCAGTGTACTACAGCCAACCCAAGAATGCCGTTGGTATCGGAATTAAAAGATATTTATATAAAAGCTTATAATGGAATATAGTTAAAAAATATGCCGTTGATTTCTAATAAAAATTTTTAGATTAATTTACCAGCATATATTATTTCAAAAAAGGTTAATATAATATCACGACGGGTATGTAACGGTTGAGCCCAGACTCATATATGCTCCAAAAGGGGTATATATTGGTCGGTCAAAGATTGCATACAGGTCATTGATTAGGCTTGTATGCAGTCGGCGGGAAGATCCTGTACGGCGGGGAAAAGTTTTATTGCAGTCGTATATTTTAAATACATGATTGCAGTAAGATTCCAACCTGCCGTACAAGGTCGAGCGAAGATCATACAGAGTGCCGAAGGTCCTGTGACTATCGGTCGTATGCAGCCGGGAGGTTGCATATGGCTGTACAGGTATTCTGTATGGTCGAACGGACCATCATTATAGGTAATGAACTGCTTGGTCATGGTCGGAAGATCATGGCCGGGTAATAAGTTATCTATAGTGGTGCAAGATAGACCGTTACGTGCTCGTTTTTTAATTTTGATTTGAATCACAGAATATTTGAAGAACGTTCATATTAAAAATTTATTATTTTATTATATCTGCTCATTGTGGCAAAATTATGGTAGAATATTGAAACTTTTGTGAAAGTTTAACTCATAAAATATAAATAAATATAACAATTTTTTAAAACATTGATAGCATTTGGTGGTATTAATAAGCTGGATCTTTTGCAACGAAAAGATGAAGCTAAACTCAAATAAAAAACTCTTGACGTAGTTCTGAAAGTTCTGAAAATTTTAAAAAATATTTGACAAAATATAAAGAAAATGATACTATAAAAAAAAGTGAATGAGCGTTCATTCTTTTGAGGAGAGATACCGTGGAATTGGATAAAAAAGAATTAATTCGCCAATGTGCTGCAGAAGTAATTGCGAAAGAAGGATATTATAATACAACAGTGAGAATGATTGCTGAAAAAGCTGGTATAGCCGTTGGTACAATATATATATATTTTAAAACGAAGGAAGAAATTCTCGATTATATTTTTTTAGTAGAACATAATAAGAGGATTAAATATTTAGATGAACTTCAGAAGAATAATAAGAGTATTACAGAAGTAATTCAATCTTTTTTAGACTTCCATTTCAGTGAGCTAAAGGAAAATCCTAGCATCAGTAAAGTGCTGGTTCAAGAAGGCATATCTCCTTTGATGTCAAACGCTGAGGGTATAAAAAAGTACTGGACCAAACTTCCGAATATTTTGGCAGAAATGCTTGAAAGAGCACAGCAAAACGGAGAGATACGCAGTATGGATTCCATTATAGTCTCACGTTTAGTATTTTATCTAATAAGAGGAAGTGTTTATATAATGCAAGAAAGTGATGCTGCTAGTTGGATTAATAAGGTAAAGGAACAAATAGTTTCTTTGATTTTGGATGGTATTAAAAAATAATTATATTTTTTAAGCAACTATGAATGAGTGTTCATTCATGATATGAAAGAGTTAATTTTTTTTGGAGAATATAATACTGCGGGCTGCAGCTTTCATTTATTATCTTATGTCCGCCAGATACAGAAATGTCAGTAAGAGCTGATCAAAACGATACATTTGTAATTTTAAATGTCAAGACCCCAAGCTTTTAATACGCTATTTTGATAATCAAAAAATGGATAGATCCTTTCTTATAGGAATTTTTTATAATAGGAGGATGCGAAAATGACTTTAAATTTTAGGAAGCTTATTCAATTTTCTTTCTTAGTTGCATTTGCTATTTTACTTGTCTTTAACAAAGCAACTATGTGGATGATAATTTTCTTGACAGGTATTATTGCTGCATTTTTCTTTGGCCGCTTTTATTGTGGGTGGATATGTCCGATTAATACCTTGATGGAAATAACGGGATGGGTATCTAAGAAGCTTAATTTCCAACAAAAAAATGTACTTGGTTGGATAAAAAAATCTTTTGTTCGCTATGGATTGCTTGGAGTATTTATTGGACTTATGTTGTTTACTATAGTAAGTGGCAAAAAAATGCCTATATTAGTCATTATGGTTGGAGCAGGAACCGTTATTACGTTATTCTTCAAGCCCTCTCTATGGCATCGGTATCTTTGTCCATACGGCACTATATTGAGTGTACCAGGACTCTTGGCAAAATATAAGTTTCAAATTAATAAAGATACATGTATTAAATGCGGAGTTTGTAAAGCTGTTTGTCCGGCAGAAGCGGTTGAAATGAAAAATAAAAAAGAATTTCCCCAAATCATAAAATCTTCATGTATACAGTGTTCTAAATGTGCTGATAAATGCCCCAAACAATGTATTCAGTACGGGAAAGAAAAACATCATACGCCTAATAACATATCGATTTAATACATGATGCGTCTATATTTTTATTAGAAAATTTAACGAGGAGAAATCAATATGAGCTTAAAAGAATATATTGACGTAATCAGTAAGTCAGAAATATTTAAGAGCGCTTCATCAGATACATTAATTCAAACTCTTAATGAAATAAAATTCAGAATTGCCCATTATGATGCCAATAGCATAATTTTTGATGAAGACAATATATGTACAACTTTTAATATTGTACTTGACGGTATTGTAGGAGTTCAAAAAAAAGATAAGAGCGGTAATTTATTAGAGAATGTACTAGTCAAAACTAGTGATATATTTGGTGAAAGTATTTTTTTGACCACTCGAATATACTTATTATCACTGCATTTGCCAAGAAATACGTAACTATTCTACATATTGAAAAAGATTCTGTATTCAGGTTATGTCAAATAGACAGGAATTTTGTTAATAATTTTTTAACATTGGTGTGTGAGGAAAATAAACGATATGTATATTCCTATCAGCTGATTGAGTTGGAGAATCAAAAAGCTAAAGTAAATACAGACAAACAGAAAGATAAAATCATCATTGAGGTGAAAAAAGCATATTTGGATATTGAAACTGCTGAAAAAAACATCGACTTGAATAGAAAAAATCTGGAATATGCCCAAGAAAATTTTAAAATGGCTCAATTAAGGTATAAAGAAGGGATTACTACCAGTTTGGAATTAATGTCTGCAGAAATTGCATTGCAACAGGTGCAAAGCAAATATATTCAATCCTTAAATGATTACGATGTTGCAGTACTGCAGCTGATTTATTCTACCGGTGGTAAAATTGAATAAATAATATGTGCATAAAAATTATCATAAAAGGAGCTAGTGACATGAAAAAAAATAAGCTTATTTTTATAATTCCAATAGTAATACTTATTATTGGCGGAGTGGCTGCTTTCATAGACCTATTATGATGACAGCCCTTTCCGACGTAACAGGCATGCTGCCCCTGGCATTACAGCTTGCCTTGGGTTCCGAAAGGTTTTCACCTTTGGCAATAGCTGTTGTTGGAGGTATGATGGCTGCTACTTTTCTGACCATGATAGTAATTCCTGTAATATATGCAACGTTTGAGGGAATAAAGGCGAAATTTGCAAAAGTTTTACCGGTTTTCGGTAATGAAGTATCGTATTGAGCGAAGTAGACAGCGGGAACATTCTAGGATTAAGGATCAGTATTTTTATATTTTGGAAAGAGATTTTTAAAGCTGAACACATTGAAAATCATCACTACAGTTATGATGAGGTAATGTGTCAGATAGTAGAAATTTTCCTTTATGGGATTGCAAATGTTTAAATATACTTTGGCGATATTTTTCATGGTCATTTTTTTGCTAAAAATTCTATTTGCTAAAAATGATTTTGGACAGATTAAAATGGAAACAGGATAAACGAGAAAGTTTTGTTGAAAACTTAAAGAAAAATTTCAGTGATTGTGGATAAATGTGGACTAAATCTTTAAGTATTTATGGATATAATTAAAAGGAGTAGGGATAAGGATTTAAGCCTTATCTCTACTCTTTTTCAATTATGTTTTTTATCGGTTTATACAACATTAATGTAATAATAAAAATTGCAATACCTATTATGGTGGGATAAATATTTCCTGTTACATATAATACTGTCGGGCCGTCTGCTCCACCTATTATGCCTACGCTTAAAGAGTTGTTAAAGCCTGTAAAAAACTTGCCTATTATTCTAATTAGTAAAAAAATTATAAAACAGAAAATAAAATGCTTCCTAAAACTAACGATAATTCTTACTTGAAATTTCTTGGTTATATTTGTTGTATTATTTAAAACTATTGGTATCTATTTACACAGGGAGGTCTTTAAATAAGTAAAACATGCAATAATTGATCAGGGAGTTTAGAAGAAGGTATAAAAGAATTGATGGAAAATGGTAATGGCTCTATTTCATTATTAGAGTTTCTGCAAAATCCTTTCTTAATAACTTTATTTTTCAGTTTTGCTATGATACTATAAAATAATAACCGTAAAAACATTTCGAGAAATTATTATTTGACGCCATTAAGAATAGTTTATATATTGATGATTAAATGGTTGGAAATTAAGACATAGTATTTATATGTTGTGTAGTAATAGGATAGTGTGGAGGAATAAATGGAATGAAAAAGAGAGATATAACAAAGATGAGAAGTATAAGAATTATCAGAAACTTGACAATCTTTATGGTGATATCTAAAATCTAAAAATATAGGATAAAATTACTAAATAATATTACTAATAAACGAAAGAGGGATTTTTGCGATGGAGAAAATTGTTCCAAATAGGGCAGAGGCTTATGAACTTCTAAAAGAGTATAATAAAAATGAAAGTCTAATACGACATGCATTGGCTGTTGAATCTGTTATGTTGCACTTTGCAGAATTATTTAGAGAAGAAGACAAAGAAAAATGGGGAATTATAGGGCTAGTACATGACCTTGACTATGAGATGTACCCAGATGAGCATTGCAAAAAGGTAAGGGAAATACTAACAGAGAGAAATTGGCCTGAAGATTATATTCGGGCAATAGAAAGCCATGGCTGGAAGATTTGTTCTGATGTTGAGCCATTGGAGAGAATGGAAAAAGTGTTATATACAATTGATGAATTAACGGGACTGATTGCGGCTACAGCACTTATGCGGCCAAGTAAAAGCATACTGGATATGGAAGTAAAATCAGTCAAGAAGAAATGGAAACAGAAAGGGTTTGCGGCAGGAGTGAATAGAGAGATTATTGAAGAAGGAGCAAAAATGTTGGGGATGGAATTGGATAAAGTAATTGAAGAAACTATCAAAGGTATGCAGAAGGTAGCAGAGAGCATTGGTTTGAAAGGGAATCTATAAATAGAACTGCAAAGATAACAAATTTGAAAATTTAAATTGAAAACTAATGCAGGTTTTATATAAAAGGGATATAATATTGTCAATAAATTTAAATTACTGAACGACTTTACTACGATAAGTAAGATGCGGTCTTGCATGAGGAGGTAAATAATGAATCAGCTTATATCAGCAATTATCCTGGGAATTATAGAAGGCTTTACTGAATTTCTCCCGATTTCTTCAACAGGGCATTTGATTATTGCAAATCAATGGTTTAAATTAGAGGGTCAATTTAGCAATATATTTAATGTTGTGATTCAACTTGGAGCGATTTTGTCTGTCATCATATACTTTAGAGATAAGTTAAATCCATTTGCGAAAAACAAAATCGCAGGACAAAAATGGGAAATCATCGCCTTGTGGAAAAACACAATTATTGGAGTTATGCCGGCATTAGTATTGGGCGTTATCTTTGGTGATGTCATTGAAGAACGATTGTTTAACCCGCTTACAGTTTCCATTACTTTATTTATCGGCGGGATCGTTTTAATATGGATTGAAAATAGGAAGAAAACCAGCAGAATGAATGCAATTTCCGATATAACATATAAGGATGCGTTTTTAATCGGGATATTTCAGTGCCTGGCCATGATTCCGGGTACTTCAAGGTCAGCGGCTACAATTATAGGTGGCATGCTGATAGGGTCCTCAAGGAAAGTGGCAGCAGAGTTTTCTTTCTTCCTGGCCATACCAACCATGTTTGCAGCATCCGCCTATTCCCTGTTAAAAGGTGGTACAGCCCTGACTGCCCAGCAGTGGCAAATACTTTTGGCAGGCTTTGTAGTATCCTTTCTTGTAGCCTGGGGTGTAATTGCAGTCTTTATGAATTATATTAGAAAGAAAGACTTTAAACTCTTTGGATATTATAGAATTGTTTTAGGTATTCTAGTTATGCTGTTGTTAATTAATCAGTAGCAGGTAGAACTTACCTGTTAAAGAAATAATGTAAATGCCAGGTTGAGGCCTGTGTTAGTCATTAGGTCTAAAGAGGGATGTATAAAATGTTCGAGATACTTTCTTCCATATTTAAATATATTTTTATAGTTATCATCTATGTCTTTATATTTGGAATTATCCGTCTTATCTATTTGGACATTAAATCTATGAATGGACAGGGGAAAAAAATCCATGAGAAATACCCTTATTTAAAGTTAATAAACCGGAGGGAGCGTCTGGATTTTAAAGTCCAGGAAAGCTACACCCTGAATGAAAATAAGACAATTGGGCGTTCAAGTAAAAATGACATTGTTATCCAGGATCCGTACCTTTCCGGGGAACATGCACATTTGATACTGGAAAACGGTATGTATCTTTTGAAAGATTTAGGAAGCACCAACGGGACATTTATAAATGATGTAAAGATAGGTGTGGAACCGGTAGCGTTAAAAAACGGGGACAGAATTCATATTGGACAGATCGATTTTTTGTTTGTAAATGATAAAAAATGAGGTAGCAAGTATTATGTGGAAACTTTTGAATTATCGCCGGCCTGTTAGAATGATTATATTGGCCAATGTTATTGCTTTTATTCTTTTATCCTTTTATAAGGCATCCTTTGATAGGTATACATTATTAGCAGGACTAGGTGTTGTTGCAATCATATATCTAACCTATTTTATTCTTATAAAGAAAAATTGCGGAGATGAATATTTGTTTTTAATCGTTGCCATGCTTGTAAGTATGGGAATCATCATGATTTACCGCCTGGATAAGGAATTAGGTGTGAAACAGATCATCTGGTTTACGGGAGGCATTATTTTATTTTTCTTAAGCTACTATATTTACCTAAAGTTAAACATATGGGATCGTCTGATATATTTGTACCTTGGCGGTTCCTTTTCGTTATTTTTATTGACTTTGTTTTTGGGAAGAAATATTCAGGGTGCAACCAACTGGATTGTTATAAAAGGACATAGCTTTCAGCCTTCGGAACTTATTAAGATTATCTTTATCTTCTTTTTAGCCTGTTATTATAGGCATCCTGAACAGTTAAAGCCTCCTGTCATACCGTTAGGAGATAGACAAATAATCATAGGAAGTAAAGTTGTTTTATTGGCAGCTGCATATGCTCACATGGGCTTTCTGGTTTTACAAAGGGAGTGGGGGAGTGCTCTTCTATTTTTCCTAATCTATTTCACATTGCTCTATGTATTTGAGAATAGTATAAAAGTACTCTTGATCAATGCTGCTATTGCTGTTTTGGGCAGCCTGGGAGGCTTTATATTTGTATATCACATCAAGGTTAGGGTGGATGTCTGGTTAAACCCCTGGGCGGACATTGCAGGAAAAGGATATCAGATTGCCCAATCTTTATTTGCCATAGCGTCTGGAGGTTTTTTTGGGACAGGTATTGGCTTGGGAAGCCCGCAGTTCATTCCTGAAGTTCAGACAGATTTTATCTTTTCTGCTATTTGTGAAGAAATGGGTATCTTTGGAGGTGTAGCTGTAGTACTGATGTGCTTTATATTGGCTTACCGAGGATTTAAAATCGCCCTGGAAATCGAAGACCTTTTTCACAAAACAGTGGCACTGGGAATTACCCTTATGTTTGGGTTCCAGACGTTTATCATTATCGGCGGTGTCATTAAACTTATTCCGTTAACAGGTATTACACTTCCGTTTGTAAGCTACGGTGGAAGCTCTCTGACCACAAGTTTTATTGCACTGGGAATTTTACAGGCTATTTCCAGGAAAATCTATGAAGGAGAGGAGAAGAATGCTGTTGCAGAACAATAAAAGGATTATTCATATTCTTATTGCAATGAGTATACTCTTTCTTTCCATCATTGGATATTTGACATATTTTGAACTTTTTATCAAAGATAAGATTATTACCAATTCCTACAATCGCAGGCAATGGGAGCGTGAGGATGATACCATAAGGGGAAAGATTTATGATAGAAATGGAATTGTTTTGGCAGAGAGCAAGGTTGAGGGTGAGAAACAGGAAAGAATATATCCCTATAAAAATCTCTACAGTCACGTGATTGGCTATAATTCCAGAACCTATGGAAAGTCTCTGATTGAAGCAAATTTTAATAAGTATTTACTGGGTATTAATGAGTTCAGTGCTGTATTTGATTTAAAAAATAAACTAAGTGGTTCAGAGAAAAAAGGAAATGACCTCTACTTAACCATTGACCACCAGCTTCAAATCCAGGCAGAAAGACTTTTAAAAGGAAAAAAAGGAGCTATCGTAGTGATGAACCCAAAAACCGGAGAAATTTTGGCAATGGTGAGCAAGCCCGATTTTAATCCCAATGATCAAAATCTTGCACAAAACTGGAGAGAGATGGTGGAATCGGAAGAACATCCTTTTCTTCCACGTGCCACACAAGGGCTTTACGTGCCTGGTTCAACCTATAAAGTGGTGACCAGTGCAGCTGCTATAGAAAATGGAATGGCCGGCCGGACTTTTGACGATAAGGGATTTATCATTATCGACGGAAAAAAAATTAAAAATTCTGGGGATAAATCTTACGGTAATATTGATTTAAAACGTGCGCTGGCTGTGTCTAGCAATACGGTATTTTCACAGATAGGTGTAGATTTGGGGATGGAAAATTTAAAAAATGCTGCTGAAAAAGTCGGGTTCGGGAAAGAAATCCCTTTTGATATTTCTCTAAATCGGAGTATTTTTCCATATAGAAACATGAGCAAAACGGATATGGCGGCAGTAGGAATGGGACAGGGGAAACTTCTGGTAACTCCCCTTCACATGGCCATGATTGCTTCTGGTATTGCCAATAGCGGTGCAATGATGAAGCCTATTTTAGTGAATGAAGTTGTGTCTCCCGGGGGTAATGTACTGTACAATCGCAAACCTGCTGTTCTTTATCAGGTGATGTCAGTGGAAACAGCTGCAAAAGTAAAAGAGATGATGCAGGAGGTTGTAACAGCGGGTACAGGTAGAAATGCAAGAATCAGGGGAATTAATGTAGCAGGTAAAACCGGTACAGCCGAAAACGAACTAACAGGGAGAGAAAAAAATAAGGAACATGCATGGTTTATAGGTTTTGCACCGGTTGAAGATCCTCAGGTAGCAGTAGCAGTGATTATAGAATACAGTGGTTCTACAGGGGGCCAAATAGCTGCACCTATTGCCCGGGATTTGATGATAATGTGGTTGAATAAAAAGTAATCTATATAGAATGATGTTGCTCTTTTTTTTTAATTGCAGAGTTGGTATAATGATATAAAAGATAATATTGGCGCGGTAATTTTCTCTTTTGCCATTGCGTGGAGCGACAGTGACGTGGTGATCTTATATATAGAATACAGTGAGGGGAAAGTTATGATATGGATAAAAAATCTCACAAAGCAATATGGAAAAGTAAAGGCTCTTGACAATGTTAGTTTTACAATAAAAACCGGTGAGATTTTCGGAATAGTAGGACCAAATGGCGCAGGTAAATCAACGCTCATCTCTATAATTTCTACAGTACTAAAGCCAACAGAAGGAGATGTAGTAATAGATGAATACAGTATCATAAAGAATCCTGAACATATAAGAAGGAAAATTGGGTATGTACCGCAGGAGATAGCCCTTTATTCCACACTATCTGTTGCTGACAATCTAAAGTTTTGGGCAGGAATAACCGCTACTGGATTAAAGAAGGTTACCAGTGCAGACATAAGGCGCATTGCAGCTATTGTAGGTTTGGAGGAAAAGCTTAATATAAAGGTAGTACAGCTGTCAGGCGGTATGAAAAGGAGGCTAAATATAGCCGTTGCAATGTTAAATGACCCTGAGATTATCATTATGGACGAACCTACGGTAGGTGTAGACATTAAAGCCAGAAGGGAAATTATGAGATTTATAAAGGACCTGGCCAATCAGGGTAAAACTGTAATTTATACCAGTCACAGCTCAGAAGAAATTGAGGTTTTATGTAACCGGATAGCCTTGTTAAATGAAGGGAAGCTGTTATTTGAAGGCTCTCTTGAAGAAGCGCGGAAACAGGCTGAAGAACGGAATATCAGTTCGTTATTTTCGGGCCGGCCTCCCAGGCTGGATGATATTTTATGCTATCTGGGAAATTGGGAATCAGATTAATTAAGAAAGGTAAGGTGGGGTAGCATGAAGGGCAATTCACAGCGACAAATGAATCTATTATCAGTGCTGGCAGCCGGCAATAAGATAAAAATAATCCTCACAACCATTATTGCATTATTAACCATTGCAGGGACGGCATTAGGATATAAGATGTTTTTCAGCAAAACACCCAAACAGCTGTACTTAGAAGCTGAATATAGAAACTATAAAGTTTTTGCTGAAAAGATAAAAAAGATTCAGGAAAAGGAAAGGGTAAAACTGGTACAATACTTACTGGAAAATCCCTCTCATGTTGTTACAGAGCTATCAGGAAATATTTCACTTGATGGGAACGGTATGGCTGCGGAACAATTGGATACTATCAAAGACTTGTTAAAAAAAGCAAAACTTGTCATAGACACAAAAAATAATCCAAAGGAAAAGAAAAGCCTGTCACAAATTTCGTTACAACTAAACGGAAGCAATCTTGTAGATGCTCATATCTTTCAATCGGACAGAAAATTAGGTTTGAAGGTTCCTTTATTATATGATAAATACTTTGTTCTGGATACGGATAATTTTAAACAAAGTCTCGAAAACATAGGAATCCAAGAGGATAATATTCCAGAAAAAATACTGACATGGGAAGATTTTAAGGGTGTAATAAAACTTCCCAAAGAGCAGTTACGGTCAATAGGTCTGGATTATGGAAAATTTATCACTTCTTCTATTAAGGAAGAGGAAATTGTATTAACGAAAAATGTAACTTTTAAAATAAGTGATTCTGAGATAAAGTGTAAAAAATTTACCCTTACCATGTCGGAAGATAGGGCTAAAGACTTACTGGCTGGGCTTGTAAGTAAGTTCAAAGATGATGAAAAGCTTTTGGAGCTGCTCACAGAAAATGTGTATAATATAGCCAGGTTAATGGAGAACACAGGGAACATTTCCAGTGAGGAGTTGGGAAAATTAACTGATCGAAATGAAATAAAATCGGTTATTAAAGATGGAGCTCTAGAATTTAAAGATTTAGTGGCAAACCTTAAATTCCCTAATGGAATAAAGATGTCTGTTTTAGTGGATAAACAGAATAATATTGTAGATAGAAAAATAGAATTTGAAATAGGATATAAAGAGGAAGATGAGAGAATTTTATTCATGATTTTTAATAGTAATCTGGCAAATAAAGACCAATCAGAAATAAGTGAGCTGAATGTAGCAATAAAGCCGCGGGGAAGTTCTTTCAAAGGCAAGAATGAACTAACATTTGCGTTAAATTCCTATACTGTCCCTAATACTAAAGAAAATACTCTCAAGAAAAAGCTGGAAGTATACACTAAATTATATAACAACGACAGAGAAGTATTGAATGGAAAAAGTGAAATCAATATAAACAATCAAAAAGATGAGCAGGGTGAGGAAAGAATAGAAACAGATTTGGTTGTAACTGCAAAAGGAGAACAAGACAGCGGCAGTTACGATATCAAGTTAAACGGTCAAATCTTACAGGACCTGAAAGGTACCCTTAAGGACAAATTGTTTGATGCTGATTCGGATATGAAGTTCAAGGTTGATGTAAACGATAGCAGCATTGGAAACCAGGCATTAGAGTTAAAATTGAAAGTGAAAGAAAACATCAAGCTGGATGAAACTCCGGATTTTCCAGAACTGGGCAGCAGCAATTCCATAGATTTGATAAATGTAAATGAAGCAGAAAAAATGGAAATAATACAGGAAATTCAAATGCAAGCTTTCAAGTTTTATATGAAAAATAGTCAGCTCTTTAATTTGAATTAACTTGTTGTGCACCCGCCTTTTATGGTGGGTGCAATAAATTGGTGGGTTGAAACATGGATATAATTACAATGACATGGTATGATTTCAAAAAATATTTTCAAGACAAAAAGGCAGTTTTCTTTATGATGGTAATGCCTCTTATTGTCATTTTTCTGGTTTCCTATGCAATCTCTCCACTATTTTATACTAACTCGTATATTGATAAATTCAAGATTGCCATCGTAGACAAAGAAAACTCCATAGAGACCCGGACACTTATCAACCACTTTGAGAGCTCTGAATCGTTAAAAAATTTAGCCGAAGTAATACATACCGATTATGAATATGCCGTTCAATTAATGGATAAGGATGAAATTGCAGCAATTATCGTGATACCTGAACATTTTAGCGAAGATGTTGCTGTAGGGAAAAATACTCCTGTAACAGTAATAGGAAACAGGAATAAACCTGTCCAGTCCCAGATCATCAAAGCGATGATGACCAGTGGAGCAGACCTTGTTACAGCTGCACAGAGCGGTGTGAATACAATATGGGATTTTTTAAAAAAGGCTGGTGCATCTTCAGAAAAATTAAACCAGTGGTTTAATAAGTCAGTAATGGAATTCTCCTTAAAGTCGTTGGGAAGAAACCAGGTATTTGTAAAAAAAGTTGTTTCACCCATTGCAGATATTTCTCCCTTTGAGTATTATTCTATTTCTATAATAGTAATTTTTATGCTTTTTAATGGTATGTCGGGATTAAGAATTTTGATAGAAGAAAAGCACTCTGAAGTGCTAAAGAGAATAATATCAAAAGGAATATCCGTTTGGAAGATTATATTATCCAAATTTATCTCTCTATTCTTATTTCAGTTGATACAGTCGTTTATTATTTTTGCTGTCCTTGTCCTTGCAGCTGACAGGTATTTAAGAGGAAACAGTATGAATGCAGCACTTGTACTTGCAGTAATAGTGGTGGCTGTCAGTTCATTTATGATTTTTATTGCTTCCTGTGTGAACAGCATATTTTTAGCCGATATGATTGCATATATAGGGATATTAACCATGGCGTTTATAGGAGGAAGTATAATTCCGCTGACATATTTACCTGCAAGTATAGAAAAGGTTAGTTTTCTTTCCATTAACAAATGGGCTGCTCAAGGGCTTATATATTCGGTTTTTTGGAACAGGCAGGATATTGTCATAACTAGTATTGGTGTTTTAGTACTATTATCGGTTGTTTGTATAATTGGTTCCATATTTTCTCTTGCGAGAACTGCGAGGTGAGCAAATTGGGGTTCATAAAAGTAGTTGTTTACCGCTTAAAAATGTTGCTTACCAGTCCTATATACTTAATTGTTCTATTAGGAATGCCCGTTACGGTTGTGCTCTTTTCAGGTCTAGTATTGAATAGGGCAGCGAAAGATTTGCGTATTCCCATTGCGATAGTAGATAATGACCATAGTGAATATTCACGGCTGGTTGTGGAAAGAATATTCCAAAAGCCTTCAGTGAAAGTTCAAACAGGTGATATGCAGGATGTCATAAGAAAAGTCAGTACCGGAAAATATGAAGCAGCCTATATCATTAAGAAGGGATTTATGGAGAGGATATTGGATGAGGATATAGAAGGTCTAATAGAAATGGTTAAATCTCCTTCCAGTATATCTGCCGAAATAATAGGAGAGATAATTTCAAGTGAAGTCATCCGCCTGTCCAGCAATGTTACCGCTGCTAATTATGTAGTAAGTGAATATAAGAAAATGAAAGTTATTTCTGGGAAAGAGGCGCAGCAAAAAACATGGGAAGAGGCATGGAAATATACCGATGCTCAATGGGAGCCAAAACCTTTGATGACCATTGAATATAAAGAGATGCAGCAGGGCACTTTAAAAAGTGGCTCCGGAAACAAAGGGCTGTTTCACACTCTTGATGTGATATATGGAATGATTATATCCTATCTGATGTTTAACATGTTGGTAGGCGGCAGTTGGGTAATTACTGAAAAAAATGACGGTATTATCAAGCGAATTTATTCCTCTCCGATGAAGTTATCAACATATATAATGGGTAATATTTTTGCTGTTGCCATTATCAATTTTATTGGTGTATCACTTATGATATATCTATTAGAAAGATTTTTCAGCATGCAATCAATAGGCCTGAATCAGGTATATATGTTGTTAATAGCCTATTTGTTATGCCTAAGCTCAATAAGTTTATTTCTAGCCACTATACTGAAGTCTATTTCACAATTGCAAGTTGTTACTCCCGTGACCACATTGATAACAAGCTTTTTTGGAGGTTCGTTTATTAATCTGTCAGAAATAAGTCAAAGATTTAAGCAGATTTCCATGATAACACCCCAGCATTGGTTCATGGAAGGCTTGAGAAAAACATATATATCAGGCACAGGTTGGGGAGCGGGACAGCAGATGTTAATTCTGCTGGAAGGATTTATTTTGTTCTTCTTTTTAAGCATAATAGTTCTAAAAATTACAGGAGATAGATAAGGTTCAAATTCAGATGAACAAGAATCTCATTCCCGGTCTTAATATGAAAGTAGTGGGGAGTGAACAGTGGGGAGTAAAACCGAAACCACAGAAAAAGTCCGGTTTAGCATATTTTCATCATTATTTGTGACTTTTGCTCATGTATGGCAATCTGAATCTAAAACTTTAAATTAGATATGCAGCTTTAAATCGGCACCTATTACACCAATATTTTTCCCGGAAAAATCCTTGATAGGTAATGATACAGTAATACACGGATTTCTGGTGATAGCAGAAATATAGACCGGTGATACAAATTCTTTGCCTGCTATACTTTCCTTGAACCAATCCCTTACTTTTGCATTTGCAATACCGGCAGGAGGATTGGAATAAATAAACCGGCCTTTTGGGTCGTTTGTCCATATTGCTTCGATAGAATGGTGTTGTGCCAGCACCTCATCCAATAATACCTGGTGTTTCTTTGGGTCCATGGATAAGATATCATCAGCAGACAATACACTTTCCTTAAGCAGCTTAATAATACTTTGTGAAATACTGTCGATTTTTGATGAATTAATTTCCAGCATATTGACATCCGCTTTTTCAGTCAGTATGGCCAAACTCTGGGATGCACCTGAGAGACATTCGCCCAGTGAGGAGAGTTCCTCTAGATTACGCTTTTGTTTGTGTACTGACATATATACCATATCAAAACCGGCGGCAACTTCCTGCGAGATGCGTTCAACAGCTTCGATTTTATTATTGATGCCGGATGCAAGCCTATATTCCTCTTCAGATATATCAATGATATTTTGTATCATGGATTGTACCTTATCATAGGTCCGCTCTATGTTATTCAGGCTCCCTTCCACTTTTTTGGAACATGCTACGCTTTTATGTACGTTTGCCAGGTTCTCGTTGATTTTATGGGTTACATTAGATACCTCTGAGGTTATTTTACTTACCAGGGCAGCAATTTCTGAAACAGCATCCTTACTATCTTCGGATAACTTCCTTATTTCCTCCGCCACTACACCAAATCCCCTTCCATGTACTCCGGCTCTTGCTGATTCAATGGAAGCGTTCAGAGACAAAAGATGGGTTTGTTTTGCAATGTTGTCTACAGTCTGCAGTATATGAGATATTTCTTTGGTAGCGGCATTTAACTTATCCATATATTTGACTGTAATATTGGTGGATTGCTGAATATCGTTTACTGAATTAACAATTTCCATAATCTCCCTCAGGCTTTCATTGATAGTCTGTCTTGATTGTATGCTGGTGATTTTCATTTCTTCAGAAGTATCTTTAACACTTTCCAGAAGCCTGACAATATTTTTAACCGCATTGATTGTA
Organism: Petroclostridium xylanilyticum; assembly: GCF_002252565.1. Lineage (NCBI taxonomy): Bacteria > Bacillati > Bacillota > Clostridia > Eubacteriales > Oscillospiraceae > Petroclostridium > Petroclostridium xylanilyticum. Next base: position 394,171 of record NZ_NPML01000018.1, on the reverse strand, counting down.
GATTTAATATTTTCATAACTATTGCTATTGAGAGCATGTATTTCTTGGGTTTCAGCATATAATTGCTGCGCAAAGGCATTGCTCTCATCCAGGGTAACTGTCAGCTGTTGTGAAGCTGAAGAAATCTGGCTATAAGCCACCTGCATTTCAAAAATGTATTTTAAAAGTTTATTCTTTAAGTCTATTATAGACTGGAATATATCTTTTAATGGACCGCTATACTTGGTATTATGCAGGTGAAAAGAGTAATTTCCCTTAGCAATTTCTAAAGACAGACTATGTAAATCGGCAAGTTTTTTATTCATAACAAAACTGTTATAAAAGGCGAAAATGCCTATTAAAAGAAAATATACGGCGATACGCAGCCATGGCATGGGAATTATAAATACGGCAAGTTGGAAATAAAGGTATGAAAAAATACCTGTAACCATTATTGAATAATTTTTTATCATTACATTTCACTCCCCAAAAATAAAAGAAGTCAATCAGGCAATCAAATTGCTTAATCAACTTCTTTGTTGATGTTAAAAGTCATTTTGTTTTATATGGATATAATAGCATACTGAGGATAGTATTGCAAGATTCGAACTTAATAAAATTCATTCTTACAGTCGCCCTCTATTTTTTTACAAAATTTTAGTTATAATTAATCACCAATAGCAGGGATTATCATATATTGTTATTAGAGAAAAGTTAATAATTGAAAAAGACTACTAAACAATAAGCATTGAGGGCAACGGCGTTCTCTGGGTAATTTGGATGCAAATTACTGGGGGACGTTTATTTTTGTGGGTATCCACAACCACCAATAAAGGAGCGTGAATATTATGTGTGGAATTGCCGGATGGATAGATTGGCAGGCAAATCTTAAGGAACAACAACCTATTTTGGAAGCAATGGGAGAGACGTTGAAGTATCGAGGTCCGGATGCATCGGGGATTTGGACTTCAACATCTGCCGGGATCGTACACCGGAGACTGATAGTGGTTGACCCCGAAGGGGGAGCCCAACCTATGGTAAGGAAGCGTGGTGAAAACACCTACGTTCTTACCTACAATGGAGAATTGTATAATACCCCTGAACTAAGAGATAGGCTGATGTCAAAAGGCTATACTTTTGAAGGACATTCAGATACGGAAGTTCTTCTGCTATCCTATATGGAATGGGGGGAAAAGTGTGTTGATTATCTCAATGGTATTTATGCCTTCGGTGTGTGGAGTGAGGCAGAGCAGAGTTTATTTTTAGCCCGCGACCGGATGGGAGTAAAACCACTATTCTTTGCACAGAGGGGAAGCTCACTCATCTTTGGTTCCGAATTGAAAACATTATTAGCCCACCCTGAAGTGAAGCCGGAGATAGATGCAGAAGGATTAGCGGAAATATTCCTGCTGGGACCGTCACGTACACCGGGACATGGAGTGTTTAAGGGAATATCCGAATTAAGGCCGGGACAGTTCCTTGTTTACAACCGCAATGGATTACGTATCCAAAAATATTGGCAGTTGGAAAGCCATCCACATGTTGATGATATAGACACTACAGTTGCTAAAGTGGGTGAGTTATTGCAGGATGCGATTGAACGGCAGCTGGTATCGGATGTGCCGTTATGTACATTCTTATCAGGAGGATTGGATTCCAGTGCTATTACTGCCCATGCAAGCAGGGTTTACAAAAAGAATGGAATGGCACCACTTCATTCCTATTCCATTGACTATGTAGATAATGATAAATATTTTAAGTCCAGCCTCTTTCAACCCAATTCAGATGCACCATGGATCAAACGGGTTTCAGAATACCTGGGTACGCAGCACCATTATATTACGATAGATACACCTCAATTGACAGAAGCCCTTAAAAGGGCGGTAACAGCCCGTGACTTGCCCGGTATGGCTGACGTAGATTCATCGCTTTACTTATTCTGCTGCGAGGTTAAAAAAGATGCGACTGTTGCCGTATCGGGTGAATGCGCCGATGAGATATTTGGAGGTTATCCGTGGTTCTATAAGCCGGAAATGTTATATGCAGATACCTTCCCATGGGCAAGGTCGGTGAAGGAGAGAATGGGTATCCTGGCACCGGGGATATTAAAAAATATTGACGGTGAGGAATATGTGAGACAGCGCTATCTGGATACACTGGCAGAAGTACCAATACTACATGAAGAGAGTAAACAGGAAAAGCGCATGAGGGAAATGATGTATTTAAATCTCACCTGGTTTATGACGACACTTCTGGACAGAAAAGATCGTATGTCGATGGCTACGGGTCTGGAAGTACGTGTTCCGTTCTGTGATCATCGTATTGTAGAATATGTATGGAATATACCGTGGGAGATGAAGTATGCCGACCAAAGAGAAAAAGGACTTGTAAGACATGCACTAAAAGGGATACTACCTGAAGATGTACTATGGAGAAAAAAGAGCCCATATCCAAAGACACACAACCCTGCATATATGAGAACAGTAAAAGGTTGGCTACAGGAAATACTCAATGATTCCAGTTCACCACTACTGCAAGTGATTAACCAAGAAAGAGTCAAAGAAATCGTAGATTCTGATGGAGCAGCCTTTGGTGTGCCGTGGTTCGGACAGTTAATGACCAGTGCACAGTTGTTTGCTTACTTAATACAAATAGATACTTGGATGAAAGAATATAAGGTGACAATAGTATAATAAAAAGGAACTGTCTCAAAATAAAAAATGATCGACAGTCCTTGGATATGAATTATAGAAAAAACATCCTGAATTTCAGCAAAATTATGTATGAAATTCAGGATGTTTTAGTAGCGTGCGGTAGCGCTCCAACAGATATAAGATTATGTGGGCAGAACCATCCGAAATCAATGAAAAGCTTCAAATTTTTGAGCAGAAGGAATGTGATTTAGAGACTTCAATATTATACAGAATATTACATAATCATTGAAAATATTACCTTTTTATGATAAGATTGTATTGTGCTTACATAAACTATAATGTTATTTAGGAGAGTCAATGATAAACATATTAATAGTTGAAGATGAGCAAATAGCAAGAACAAACTTAGCACGTATGCTTCAGTCTTTGAGTGAAGAGATTAAAATACTGGAAGCCTCTACAGGAAAAGAAGCAATACAACTATTAAAGCAAACACATATCAATTTGTTTTTTCTGGACATTCAATTACCCGACATCTCAGGGCTGAAAGTTGCAGAGACCATACGATCTATCCCAAAATACGAATTGACCTATATCGTATTTGTCACCGCACATGTTCAATATCAACTTGAGGCTTTCAAAAAATACCATTGCTATGACTATATTGAAAAACCCTATACCAAAGAAGATGTTTTGAAGGTTGCCGAGCGCTTGATAAGGGGTGTTCAAAGCATTCCTCCTGCTGAAAAAGCAATCTGTTTTGAGCTAAGGGATTTTATCCTTAAAATCAGGACGGATGATATATTATTTATTGAATCCCGGGGAAGGAATTGTGTTATACACACAAGCAGCAGGCTGTATACTATACCTAACATAGCAATGAAAAAAATGCTGGATAAGCTAGCGGATGAAACTTTTATTCAGACTCATAAGTCGTATATTGTAAATATTAAAAGTGTTGAAAGGATAGACAAAGTAGATAGAAGTTCTTGGCGGGCATATTTTCAAGATTATTCACTGACGGCATATATCAGTGACAAATATAAGGAGAGTTTTATGAAAAGATTATCAAATAAAATAGTTTAGAGGAGAGGAATATCATGAAATGGTATGAGATATTTGTACTCTCAAATATAGAAATTTTGGCATTTTTAGTACTTTGGAGCAAGCTGAATCCCAATTTCTATAAATACAAGGTACGAAGTCTATTTACAATAGCTGCTTTATCTGGCGTATCGGTGATTCTTGATTATTATACTATTGACATAGGGTTTGTAATAAGTTTTGCACTATTATGTACGATGGTCACAATTTTGTTTCAAACACGGTTGGAACAAACGCTTTTACAATTTTTCATTGTATTAATTTTTGCCTTAAGCGTTCAGATGATAGTTACTTATATCCTATCGATTATGCAGGAAGATATGAGTTATTCTTTTAGCAACGGACTTAAAGTCAATATTGCAACTTTTATCATATGTGTTATTATTTATAGAACTTCGTGGCTGAATAGAATTCAAAAGTTATCTTTAAGTTACTATAGAGTGATATTGACAATTATAGTCAATGTTGCGGGGGTTATTGTATTATTCTTTTATATATGGCAAGTTGACAAAGCCTTTATATGGAATCATTATGCCGTATTATTAACGATGATCTTGATATGGGAAGGATTAAATATTTATTTTATCTATCAGATGATAAAAATGAGGCAGCAGGAAAAAATAATTCAAGTCCATGAAAAATACACACCTTTCTTGGAAAATCTGGTGCATGAGGTAAGGCAGCGCCAGCATGAGTTTAAAAACCATTTGAATGTACTTTATGGGCTTGCAGAGATGCAGGACGATTATGAAGCAAAGCAAGAAATAAAGAACTATTTACAGACACTCATTGATAAGATAAAACCGGTGGATAAGCTCCTTAATATAAAAGACCATATCTTAAGCGCGGTAATCTATAGTAAAAAAGCTTTGGCACAAGAGAAAAAAATTGCTTTTCATGTGGAATTCCAAGGAGAAATACCCGAATATCCGTTGGACAAGCATGAACTTGTTGAACTATTGGGAAACCTGTTAAATAACGCAATCGAGGCTGCTGAAAATGGAGAAAACGGCAGTGTGGTTTTGACACTTGGTATGGAAGGAAAATTCAAGATGATCCGGGTAAAGAACACGGGTAAATCCATATCCAGGACAAATACAGTGCACATCTATAACAGGGGTTATTCAACAAAGGAAGGAAAGCATAGAGGGTACGGCCTTTATAATGTAAAAAAGATTGTCGATGCTTATAACGGCACCATCGAGCTTTCCTTTGAGGAGAAGTATATAGTATTCACAGTACTATTTTAACAAATCCTTGGGGCATTTTGGCTCTCCCCACATAAGAAACGAGCCTGATGCGGTAATCAAATCCGCAGCGACAACAAACATAAATGCAAAAAAATATAAAATTGCTCTCAATACAGGAGAAATCTTCTTCATTGGTTACACTCCTTTCCTATTAGTAATTGGAATGCTTGCAGACTAATTGTCCATATGCCGCATTCAAAAAGAGTATGATCATGAATAAATGTATATAAAATAAATATCCATGCGAGGGTAAAGAAGACGGACAGATACTTTAAGTTCCGTCTTTTTTTTTGTTTATAATCGGCCTGTTGGGAGACGGCGTAGGAGAATAAATAGAAATAATGCCGGTACTTATAATCATTAAGATGATACTTATACCTATAGTTACAGTAAATAAAAACGGCAAGTATAGAATAACAATACAGAAAAACACCGCACTGGCTGCAAAGCATGCGAAATTATTTTCAAAATGCAGACCGCCGGAAAAAGTCCTGATAGATAACAAGATACTGAAACAAAACAAGAACTCATAGGTTTTATTCAGCATAAAAAACAGAGCTAGCAGTGCAGCAAGCTTAATCACTTCATTCCAAACAACCGTCATCGCATACTTCATCTTCCGAAGGTCACGGTGAGATAATAATCGTTCCTTATAGACTTTGTACGCAAAAATATCTATCAAACTGTGCATGTATACCCCATTCTCCAATAGCATTATAAGAAAGCGGCTGCAAAAGATTATCACTGATGAATCTTTATCATTGAAGAACCGGACAACCATCCCACAGCCGCATTTCCTGCAAAATCACTCATCAAGTTGCGGAAATCATAGCATAAAAATATAAATAAAACAACCCAAATGTAATGAAAGTGTATTTTAATGTAACGAAAAAACATTATGTGCATTTTCATTACACTAAAATACACTTTCATTACAATAATATTGAAAAAATGGGGATGTGTGATATAGTAAGAGCATACTAAGCGTGTTTGGTGTTAGAAAACAGAAAAGTAAGGGGATGATTAAGAATACTATAGTTTTATAGAAAGCACACAAGAGATTTGATATGTTTAGGAAGTTGCATAAATATTTTTATTAGATACTAATTCTGGCTAGTATAGAGAGAGCCTGTAATAGAGATAAGTTTTTTCACGCTACTTATCCTTGTTTGCTAGCCAAAACCTTTGTATAGATTTTTAATGTTACTTGATTTTTTGATTAATTATATTTTATGTATAAAGGAGAGTTAACTATGAAATTTTGGACTATGAAGAAGTTTAGAATATCGATAATGTTCTTATCAATTCTTTTAGTAGTAACTAGTACAGCTTTTGCACTCTATGCTTCTCATATATATGGAGGAATGGATCAATATAAGCAGGAAAAAACCTTATGGTGCTGGAATGCTTGCGCTAGAATGGTTGCAGATTATCGTTACAATGTCACTCTTACACAATCTGATATGGCAGCAAAAATATTAGGATCAAGTACAAGGGATGCAACAGCAACTCATCAGCAAACAGCTTCTGCAATAAAACTATATACAAATAGTACAAAGAATACAGGATATACAAACAGTGCATATACTTTTAATTATGTAGCACAGAAACTTGATTCATCAAATAATCCTATTATAATTGGAGTAAATTATACAAATGTTGGGGAATATCATATGCTCGCTTGCTATGGTTATGATTCACTCCCACAGGAAAAAATATATTTTGTTGATCCAAAAGGGCCGTGGCAGGAAAGTGATTTGTTTGCAAACTATTTTGACGGTGTGTGGGCAAAGCCTTCGGGTGCTTCTTACTTTTTAGATGGTCAGTGGAATTAAACAAGACTATAAGAAAAGGTATGTAAATCAATATAAATGGAGGAATCTATATGTATAAAAAAAGCTTTTTCGCTTATCTTAGTATGTGTCTTATTATCTCTATTGGTCACCAATTCTTTCGCTGCGGCTAATGACAAGTTTAAAGAAATAAATAAAGCATTAAACATTGAAATGATTGACCAAGATCTTGAAAGAAATGATATTGTAAGCACAATAACAGGAAGTATGAAGAATATAGACGACACAGCAAACAAGTTAGAATGGAGAAGAGTGCCATCACGCTTTAGCAATTACTATAAAGTATATTATTTAAAAGAAAATATAAGAAAATATTACAGTTCTAACAACTTTGAAAAATTAATCTCATCAAACAACGCTGTATGGGAAGTTCCCGTACTTTCAGAAGCTGGTGAAGTTATATCTACTATTCGAGCTTCTAAATTTAATGGAAAATGGGTGACTTCTGAAGGACATAGTATGCCATTAGAGCTTATAGAGTTTTATTCCAATCCTGAAAACATTCAGACTATATTGACAGAAAATAATATTAAGAATCCTAGTATGGTAAAACATATAAGAATTCGTGAGCTGTACACAGACTTCTATTACATTAAAGATGGAAAAGATGAGTATGTTGTGCCTTTTGCAAATGAACCTGAGAGGCTCAAGATTACCAATTTTAAATTGTACAAGTTAGCGGATTTTATAGATATATTAAGCCCGATATATATTGACCCTAATAATGTAGATAATGAAAAAGTTAATGAAAATAAAAAGTTCGGAGGTCTTAGTGATAGCCATACAGATTACTCACTGTATTTTATAATCAGTATCGCTATTATAGGAATATTATTAATTGCTCTCTTACTTTACAAAAGAAAGTGGTTAGCTTGAAAGATAAGATTTTGTGTTGCATGGCACGACAAAAAGCCCTGAAACAGGGCTGAGTTAAAAAATATAACGAGGGTTAGATATAATACCTCAAAAACTTAGAACCATCTGGTGACAGGGGACGGTTCTATTGACACCTTTGTTTTGGGGTGATACACTTCGAAATGGAGGTGTTTTATTATGCCAAGACAAGCAAGAGAAAAAAGCAGCAGTGGGATATATCATATTATGCTAAGAGGGATAAATAGGCAAGATATCTTTCACGATAAACAAGATAAGATGAGATTTATTGAGACATTAAAGAATTATAAAAGTATCTGCGAATATAAAATTTATGGATATTGTCTGATGAGTAATCATATTCATTTATTAATGAAAGAAGGTAAAGAAGCCATATCCCAGGCAATGAAGCGAATTGGAGCAAGTTATGTTTATTGGTATAATATGAAAGATATGGTCATTTGTTTCAGGATAGATATAAAAGTGAAAAAGTTGAAGATGATAAATATTTATTAACAGTATTAAGATACATCCATCAGAATCCTATAAAAGCGGGAATTGTAGAAGAAGCTATAAAATACAAATGGAGTAGTTATATTGAATATATTAGCCAAAAAGGCATTTTAACGGATATAGACTTTGGATAAGTGACAGAGAACCGTCCCCCTTGTCACTTCCCCCTTGTCACTCCCCGGACACTTTGGTTCTCCCTACATAAGAAATGAGCCTGATGCAGTAATTAAATCCGCAGCTGCAACAAACATAAAAGCAAAGGAAAATAAAACTGCTTTCAATACCGGAGAAATCTTTTTCATTGGTTTTCCTCCTTTCCTATTAATAATTGGAATGCTTGCAGACTAATGGTCCATATGCCGCATTCAAAAAAAGTGTAATCATGAATAAATTTATATAAAATAAATATCCATGCGAGTGTAAAGAAGACGGACAGATATCTTAAATGCCGTTTTCTTTTTTTGCTTATAATCGGTCTGTTAGGAGATGGCACAGGAGAGCATATAAAAATAATGCAAATGCTTATAAGCATTAAGATTATACTTACGCCTGTAGTCACAGCAAATAAAAACGGCAAGTATAAAATAATGATACAGAAGAAAACTATGCTGGCTATAAAGCATGCAAAATTACTCTCAAAATGCAGACCGCCGGAAAAAATCCGGATGGATATCAATATGGCAAAACAAAATAAGAATTCATAGGTTTTATTCAGCATTAAAAACAAAGCCAGCAGCGCAACGAATTTAATGGCTTCATTCCAAACAACCGTCATCGCATACTTCATCTTCCGAAGGTCACGGTGGGATAACAGCTTTTCTTTATATATCTTATATGTAAAAATATCTATCAAACTGTGCATTTATATCCCATTCCTCAATACCGGAATAAGAAAGCGGCTACAAAAGATTATCACTGCTGAATCTTTATAATATAATTGAAAAACTGGACAATCATCCTACAGCCGCATTTCCGGCAAAGATAGCTTACTAAGCTGCTGAAATGATAACACAAATATAAAAACAAAACAACCCAAATGTAACGAAAGTGTATTTTAATGTAACGAAAAAACATTATGTGCAATTTCGTTACATTAAAATACACTTTTGTTACAAAATTATCGAAAAAATGGAGATGTGTGATATAGTAGGTAATGTACTAAGCGCGTTTGATATAGAATTTTAGTATGCTCTGAGTAATGCATGTGAATAGTGTTTCAATAAAATTTAATAAGGGAGGGAGGTGTTTCCAATGAAGAAGAAAAGAGTAATGAATGACATATGCACACCGGTCTGTGTGCTGTGTAAATTTTGCTTGTCTCTGCTGTGGAGATTACATAAATTCTGACGATAACAAAAGATAATCATTTTGTTTCAACAGAATCCGTGTAACATCTCAGTTTCTAAAATATAATTGAAAATTTGATTTTAACAGAGGAGGACATTATGCATAAGAGAATTTTAATTTTGGTTTTAACTGTAATCACAATTTTATCAACAATGGCTTTTGCCGCTGAGTCAACGACTACTGCTACAGAACCTGCCCGACAAGAATTCACTTTTTCCCAGGATACCGTAATTACAGAAGATAACATGAATGATATCCTTGAATACTATGGACTGAATGCAAGTGCTGCCATAAAAAAGAATAAACCAGTTAATGGTTTATATTACAATAAAAAAGTTGCAACAGTGCGCGACCTTGAAACGGCTATTAAGAAACTCAGGCAACTGCCTGATACAATAACTATCCATGATGATAATCCTACTGGTGTAAAAGTAACAACTAATGCAACCTCTACCAGTGAAAGCAGTAGTATAACTGTATTCTATGATAGTCAAGTCCTCACCCACTTCTCTGTAAGATATTCGGCTTCCGGGAAATATTATAAGAATGGTACGACAAAGTATTGGACAGAAGCATACGGAGGGAATATCACAGGGTTGGGTAGTAGTGGGCTTCCAGGTACTTCATATGAAATATCAAAAATAAGTAAATGCACAAATACTTTAAAGAATGGTGGGACAACCAGCTCATATTTACAACTGGACTCAGTATTGTTGCAAATAAAAGTTTAGCAAAAATCAATAGTAATAATTTACAGGTATAACCTGCACCCATAAGAAAATTATGGTTAACGTTAGAGAAAAGGGGAGTGACCACCTAAGCCTAACAATATTAAATTTAAAAACTTAATATGACGAAACCTTACCAAACATACACTGGATGTAGAAATCAACGTACTCTCTCTTCCAATTAAACCGCTTTCGTTTGCGACCTGGAGGTTTTACAGTGGATAGAGACTTTTTAAGGTAGGCAATGGTATTCCACAGTCCGCCTGCAATGAGTCTTACCATCTCCAAGAAGTTATGATTGGTACCCACCAGAATATGCATGAGTTTTAACAAGCAAAACAGAATCAATGCCGTGTAAATCTGGTTTAAGACTGCATTAAAACTGGTACCATAAAACTTCTTGATTTTAAGATGCTGCTTTATCCACTTAAAGAATAGCTCTATCTGCCATCTTAGACGGTAGATTTCAGCTATTTCCTCACCTGTAAGGTCAAAGCGGTTTGTGGCTATATAAAAGGGCTCACCTGTAGAAGAGTCGATTACTTCCACAACTCTCAAGGAGTGCTGCATCTTTGTATAAAAGCCACCGAGAATTACTTCTTTATCAGATAGTACAGGGCCTCCCTGGGATATTGAGTTTATACTAACTAACTCCATTACAGCATTCTTTTTAAGCCTTGTGATAAAGAATATATCCTCCTTGCAGTACCTGTCAAACTCTTTGTAGTCTAAATAGCCGCGGTCAAATATATATGTGATGTTGGGTTTGGTAATAAGGGAATCCATCTTCTCTTTGTCATGTATAATACCCTCTGTCACTATAATCTGATCCGGGTAACCTAAAAGAACATCGTACAGGGTATGCACCTTGACTGCAGCTTTAGTTTCCCGATAGTCAGCCCAGGGAAAGAGAGAGATACAAAGCCTTATTATAGTAGCGTCCAGTATCTTTAGCGTGCCCCAGCTACCAGGTATGATACGTATACCGTGATGCTTTTTAAGTTTAGCAAGAACAGCTTCAAATATCCTTCTAAAAACATCCGGATCACGGTCGCTGTTTTTGCGGGATAGCTGTGAAAAACTTATTGTGCCAGTATATTTCTGGAGTTTCTGGTCAGCCATAATACCTGTAACAATATCCCTAAGGCTGTCTTTCTGGACCAAGTGTGCATACATCATAGTATTCAGTTGCCGAAGAACAGTAAATTTCTTGGTTCCGTGGTCTGCATCGGTTTCGTCAACGGCTTTTTCCAGTAAGTTCATTGGTAAAAAGCCTTTTAAAGTTTCAAAAACTGTAGTACAATCATTCATGTTTGTTAACTCCTTCGTTAATAGAATGTGGTTGGTTGGGTACTACCACTAATATTAACAAGGAGTTTTCATTTTACCAACAGGTATTTATTACCGTTGATTTTTGCTAAAAAATTTTATGCAACAATACTGAACTGGACTATAAATATACTGTTAAATCATATGTTGGTGTTGGTGACTGGAGTGTTCCGGTAACTGAAAACACTGTAGAGGGATTTACAAGATTTGGTACTTCTTATATTCCGTAAACGATTAATTGGCTGTTAAGGAGGTTTATATGCATAACATTTTAAAAGGCGTACTCATTATATTAACATTTGTATTAATTGTAAAAATTTATATGATTGTGGCAAATTCTGTTGGTAAACAGATAGTAGAATTCTTTAAAGATTTATGGCAAAGAATAGGAAAAAACAAATAAGATTCCAGTTGAAGCGAACTGACTGATTGTAAGAAAAATTGGAAAATGTACTAGTTGCATTAGTGTGACAGGGGACGGCAGACTGTGTGAAAACTCCATAAATTGGCTAACATAATCTATTAGAAATATGCTATAATCTAATCTGTTAAATAGAAAGCAGGTGGATTATGAGATATATCGAAGGTATTGATAGAAAAAGAAAAATTTCCTATCCGGAATATATAGATGATTATATTACAGATGATAATCCTGTTAGAGTCATGGATGCATTTGTCGATTCATTAGATTTAGTCCAATTAGGATTTAAAAATGCTACTCCCGCACACACCGGGAGATTGGGATTTGGTCCTAAAGATCTACTAAAACTATATATTTATGGATATATGAATAAGATTACTTCATCAAGAAAGCTTGAAGCAGAAGCAACTAGAAACATCGAGTTAATGTGGTTGATTAGAAAACTAAGACCTGATTTTAAGACAATAGCTGATTTTAGAAAAGATAATAAAGATGCTATACAAAAGGTATTTAAACAATTTGTTGCATTGTGCAAGCAATGGGATTTGTTTGGCATGGAAGTAGTTGCGGGTTGACGGGTCCAAATTTAGGGCTTGTAATTCTAAGAAAAATAATTATAATGAAAAGAATTTAGCTCGTAAAATTAAATATCTTGAAGAAAAAACACAAGAATATATGGCTCAGTTAGATGAAAATGATAGTTGTGAAGAATCAAGCAGAAAGCCCGATGCACAAGAAATAAAAGATAGGATAAAAGAGTTAAAAACACGTAAAGAACTGTATGAAAGTTATCAGCAGGAATTAAAGGAAAAAGAAATTAATGAAATATCAACAATAGACCCGGATGCAAGACTAATGGCTGTGAATAACAATGGCGTTGATATCTGCTATAACGTTCAAACTGTTGTAGATAGTAAACATTGCCTTATTGTAGACTGTAATGTTATTAATAATCCGACAGACCATGGACAGTTAAGTGAAATGGGCAAACGTGCTAAGGAAGTATTCGGAGTAGAAAGTATTAAAGCTCTTGCGGATAAAGGGTATTACAATGCAGATGATTTAAAAATATGTGAAGAAGAAAATATAACGACATATGTTGCAAAGCAGGTATTTTCAAACTCTACAGGCGAAAAAGAGTTTTATTGTGACAGGTTTAAATATGATCAAGAAAAAGATGTTTATATTTGCCCTGCTGGGCATGAATTAAGATGCACAAGGAAAACGCCGATAAATGAAAATACTAAGCAAATTAAGTATGCAAATTATGAAGCTTGTAGTAAGTGTGAGTATAAAGATAAATGTACTAAAAGTAAAGAAGGAAGAGCTATTACAAGGTGTATAGACCAAGATTTTTTAGATGTGGTTGACGAAAGAACGGCTAAAAATAAAGAATTATATAAAAAACGTCAAATGATTGTAGAGCACCCTTTTGGTACGATAAAAAGGGGTTGGGGATTATCGTATTTTCTGACAAGAGGATTGGAGTCAGTGAAGGAGGAGGCCTCTTTGGCTTTTTTAGCGTATAACATGAAAAGAGTAATAAATATATTAGGAATTAAGGAAGTTATTAAGAGATTAGAGGGATTATTACATCCTTCTAATCTCTGCAAACTACATATCAACATATATTGGAAATCTCAGGGGCTTAATTGTGTGAATTAATGGAAATTAACATAAATTAATATAAGTCTAATTTTCCATTTTTACACAGTCTGCCGTCCCCCCTGTCATAGTGTCTTAACTACGAAATAAAACAACAAACAAAGAGACAAGCAATGCGTTTGACTTACGGGATTAACTCAAACACGTTACCTGTCCCTTTGTTTGCGGGATTACGTTACCTGTCCCTTTGTTTGTTTGGTCTAATATTTTTTATGTGCAATTTCGTTACATTAAAATACACTTTCATTACAAAAATATTGAAAAAGTGGGGATGTGTGATAAAATAGTGATACATGTAATATCACCGAGTAAAGATGGTATTACTCCTATATTACTTTACCTATCTAGATCTTAGTTGTCTCTTGATTTGTGGATAATTAAGAGTCTATATAGAGATCTTGATCTTACAAGTAGTTAAAATTTTGATAGGCTAAGAAGTAGTTTAAAATCACTAGTTGAATTCTATTGTTTATAAAATTTGCTAGCTAAAAAATATGTCTGGTACAAAAATTATTAATTAAGCATGCGAGAGGAGAGTGGAATAATGAAGAAGAGAAGTATTATCGTATTATCCATGATCATGGCAATAGTATTATTGTTTTCAACTGGGATGGCGTTTGCGGCGACCAAATACATCATTACAAGCACTGGTTATATTGATGCATATGGATATGGTTGTGACTTTAGTGGTACAACCGGAGCTACCGTTAATTCAAATGGATACTATACAGATGTTACAGGGGTAAGAGTAAGGACTACAGTTTATAAGAATGGCATCAAAGTTACTGATGTGTCCGCTGATGATACTACTTCGCCTTACTCAGTTACTAAGAGTGGAGCTTGCTCAAGTACGAATTACTCAAATTCATGGAAACTTGTAAGGACACACTACTGTAAAACAGGGGCTCAAACTTACTATACGGTGGTTCATTCAGTCGAAGAGTATGACTCAAATTAGGATAAAAGGAGGGTTATTATTATGTTAGTAAGAAAAACGGTAATAATTGCGTTAGTCATCGTTATGGTATTTGGTGCTATTACCTACGCTAATGCAAGTAGCGAGAAAGACGAAAAGATTGTTGAAAAAACAGAAAAAAGACTGGAACATGCTTATAATGATATTAAAGCAAGCTTTCAACTTGATAAAAGAATAGGTAAATTCAGGAGAGTAACCTATACTGAGGTAATCGGAATGGGCGGAGATGTTGCAAGAGAGATGGACCTTTTAGACCAACAAGCTCCAATTGGTGGCACCGAACCGGTATATTTTATTAGTAACGATTTTAAAGAAATAATGGTACTATACAAAGAAGCAGATGGAACCAATGTAATGTTAAAAAGCAAAAAAGTAGAGAACTCGTGGGAAATGTCTGAAAAGAAAGTAAAAGGTGCTCCGATTCTCGATATCAATGCCAATTAATCGGGGATGTAGGAAAATGAGGGGACGGTTCGAGACCACTGACAAAGTGCTGTTTTTTAAGCTACTTTATTCAGTTCATTCCAATAAAACTGTTTCTTCCACCGAATTTCTAACATTAAATGGAATATTTTTATGTTTAAAGAGGATACCAGCGCGGCTATCCTCTTTAGATTTACCGCCAATGCGGTTAATTTTGCTTGAATGCTCATACTTCGTAAGCCATACCCTTTGGCACGACTCATACCGTGAAACCTTTTTATCTCTGCATTCTTCCATTCATGGCAAGCTCGATTTTTATATTTCTCTTTAAACTCTTGTGTCTTTGTTCTTTGACTGTATTCATAGAATTCTGGCGTGTTAATACTGATTGTTAATATCTTTCCGATAGCCCTGCCCTTTTTTATACATTCACTACGATTTGGACAGTTCCTACATAATTCCTTTTCGAAATAATATGAAATAGTCTCATATCCTTTTTTATCTGTTTTCTTCTTTTTCTTTATAATTACATTTCCATAATCACACAGCCATTGATCCGAATCTTTATTATACTTATATAAATCCTCGTCAATTCTATATACTGATTCACTGACAGGAATATAGGCTTGAACCTGGTGCTCTTTGAGTAAATCAAGGATTGGTTTTCTGAAAAATGCTTTATCTCCATAAAATTCTTTTACATCAATACCAGCACCGATTGTTAACTCACATAACTCTTTAGTTCCTGATCCATCCACATATGCCCCGTCATATACTCTTACTGCTGTAATTATTCTTTCATCTGTCGTTAATGTAAATTCTGTCTTATACCCAAAAAAACTGTCCGGCTTAGATTTATATCCTACTCTTGCATCTTGATCTATCAAAGAGCAGATTCCTTTTCCGGATTTATTCCGAGAAACCACATATATGCAAGATTCAAAGAAGCATCTTCAATTACTCGTTCGTCAGATAAATTGTATAAGTATTGCAGTATTGAAATTCGAATCATTAGTTCTGGCTCTTTTGCAGGTATCCCATAGTACTTACAGTAGGACTTTTCAAGCAGTTTATTGATAAAACTAAAATCAACTGCATTATTTATTAATTTTAGGATATGTTTTTCTGGAATTTTATTGTATAATATTGAATAGATGCTTAATTGCATATTTTTGTCTTTAAGCATAACGAAACCCCATTTGGTATTGAGTTCTAGTCAAATTCATTATACCATATGAAGGGGGTTTTCACTACTTTCTTGTAGAAGATTGTTGAAATTTTTACAATTTTTATTTAACGTTTTTCAGTGGTCTCGAACCGTCCCCTCATTTGTATCCCCTGTTATCTTCAACGTTTTCTATTAGTTTCAAAGCGTCTCCTGGCACTGTTGTTACGTTATCTCTTCTTAAAAATGTGTAATAATATTAACGCAGCAATCGTTTGAAAAGCTGTAATAGCTATAATGTATATAAATATAATCGGTGATATCTTAGAATCTAATGAAAACTTTGGAAGAATCACTGCTGTAACAATTATAATTAATAACCAAACAATTATTGGACAAATATCAAAGATTTTTTTCATATGCATTATTAGCCTTTCTTATATTATTGATAGTTTGATAAATCAAACTCACAGTCATAATCATCCCAATAGTAGGAGCTCCAGTTGCTAGAACCAGCTCGATATGTCCCACCTAAATACGTATTAGCGGGTAGAAGATATTTAGTTGCACTAATGGCCTGCTTAAACATAGATGGAATATTTCCTGCTGGTAGAAGAACAGTAAAACTACCATCCGAATTTTGACAGGACCAATATAGTGTCTGTATAGCTATTGCAACTACAGCACCCAAAAGCACACCTGTCACCGCTCCAATAGTTCCGCCCATTGCTATTCCTATTAATGAACATATTGTCACTGCAGCCACCGACCCAACATTAAATACATAAGACGCATCTCTTGCTGAAAGATTTATGACATAGTAGAAACCATAAGTGGAACTATAATAGTAAGAAACAGTACTATTATGCCAGAATGTGCTGCTTTGCATGCTACTTAATTGTGCAGCTACATTGTTAACTGTTTTGTTATTTTTTTCAAAAGCATCATTATAATCTTTTAATGCTTTTTTAGCATTCTCTTCACTATCATATAATCCAAAGTAAATGCGATTCACTAGGATTCCATCTTCCGGCATGCCAGACAATTGAGTAATATCTTTAATTGATTCTGCCTGCATTTCTGGTATATTTTCAGGTGCTTTTACAGCAGTATCTTTTATAGATACTCCAAAAATCTTCTTATCTTCTAATGAAGAAGATATAATAAATTGTTTCTTTTCATTATCCTTAACAATTGTTTCTTGTTTCATATTTTTGCTAACTTTTAGAATATCATTCGGCGTAATATCTTTATTATAAGGAGATTCTTGTGCAAATACAACAGAGGAAAGCATATTTAACAGCATTATACATAATAAAAGTGTAGATATCCATTTTCTATACATTTATAAACACCCCTTTATCATTTTAATTTAAGTATGTTCTAGCTTTCATAGATTTAGTACATATTCGTTTAGAAACCTAGAATCTTGCCAATGTTTTTTATTTCCCATACCAAACGCGCTTAGTATGTTTTTACTATATCACACATCCCCATTTTTTCAATATTATTGTAACGAAAGTGTATTCTAGTGTAACGAAAACGCATATAATGTTTTTTCGTTACACTAAAATACACTTTCGTTACATTTGGGTTGTTTTATTTGTATTTTTGTGCTATCATCTCCGCAGAATAGTAATATACTTTGCCGAAAATGCGGCTGTGGGATGGTTGCCCGGTTTTTCAATGATAAAAATTCATCAGTGGGAATCTTTTGCAGCCGCTTTCTTATTATGATATTAAGGAATGGGATATTCATGCACAATTTGATAGATATTTTTACATATAAGGTCTATAATGAGAAATTATTGTCCCATCGTGACCTTTGGAAGATGAAGTATGCGATGACGGTTATGTGGTATGAAGTGATTAAGTTTGTTGCGCTGCTGGCTTTATTTATAATATTGAATAAGACATATGAGTTTTTGCTTTGTATAAGCATCTTATTTTCTATTCGAATTTTTTCCGGAGGTCTGCATTTTGAGAGTAATTTTGCATGCTTTGTCAGCAGTGCGGTATTTTTCTGTATCATTATCTTATACTTGCCGCTATTGTTTACTGTATCTACAGGTGTAGGTATCGTCTTAATGCTTATAAGTACCAGCGTTGTTTCTATTTATTCTCCTATGCCGTCTCCTAACAGGCCGGTTATAAGCAAAAAAAGAAGACAGACTTTAAAATATCTGTCCGTCTTCTTTACTCTTGCATGGATATTTATTTTATATAAATTTATTCATGATCATACTTTTTTTGAATACGGTATATGGACTATTAGCGTACAAGCATTCCAACTAATAATAGGAAAGGAGTGAAAACTTATGAAAAAGACTTCTCCGGTATTAAAAGCAGTACTATATTCTTTTGCGTTTATATTTGTTGCAGCTGCAGATTTGATCACTGCATCAGGTTCATTTGCTTTTTGGGGAGAACCTAAATGCTCGAAACACTTAATAAAATAAGACTTTAAATACGATGTATTGTTCATCAAAGGAAAGCTCCATGGCGCCATGATAAATATCTACGATTCTTTTCGCATTATACAAACCATAGACCCGGTGCTTTCCTTCTTTTGTTGAATATCCTCTGTTGAATATACGTGCAGTATCTATCCCAGCTATCGAATTACATGTATTTCTAACTTCAATTATTTTGTTCATTCCTTCTATTCCGAGTGTTAAAACAACATTTCTTCTATGACTAACGGGCAATACGGGCAATAGGGACGGTTCTCATTAGGGGGCAATAGGGACGGTTCTCATTGTTAAAGTACGGGCAATAGGGACGGTTCTCATTGTTAAGATTTGCTAACAGCAGTTTTATTAATACCTGTTATCCTAAAATATATCCAGAACAGACATAACTTCTAATTTCCCTAGCTCTGTTCAAGTAATCTATCAACAAGAACCGTCCCCCCTGTCAAGTCCCCCCTGTCAAGAACCGTCCCCCCTGTCATCCTCAACAAGAACCGTCCCCCCTGTCATCCCCCCAAGAGAAAAAAATTGCTTTTCATGTGGAATTCCAAGGAGAAATACCCGAATATCCGTTGGACAAGCATGAACTTGTTGAACTATTGGGAAACCTGTTAAATAACGCAATCGAGGCTGCTGAAAATGGAGAAAACGGCAGTGTGGTTTTGACACTTGGTATGGAAGGAAAATTCAAGATGATCCGGGTAAAGAACACGGGTAAATCCATATCCAGGACAAATACAGTGCACATCTATAACAGGGGTTATTCAACAAAGGAAGGAAAGCATAGAGGGTACGGCCTTTATAATGTAAAAAAGATTGTCGATGCTTATAACGGCACCATCGAGCTTTCCTTTGAGGAGGAGTATATAGTATTCACAGTACTATTTTAACAAATCCTTGGGGCATTTTGGCTCTCCCCACATAAGAAACGAGCCTGATGCGGTAATCAAATCCGCAGCGACAACAAACATAAATGCAAAAAAATATAAAATTGCTCTCAATACAGGAGAAATCTTCTTCATTGGTTACACTCCTTTCCTATTAGTAATTGGAATGCTTGCAGACTAATTGTCCATATGCCGCATTCAAAAAGAGTATGATCATGAATAAATGTATATAAAATAAATATCCATGCGAGGGTAAAGAAGACGGACAGATACTTTAAGTTCCGTCTTTTTTTTTGTTTATAATCGGCCTGTTGGGAGACGGCGTAGGAGAATAAATAGAAATAATGCCGGTACTTATAATCATTAAGATGATACTTATACCTATAGTTACAGTAAATAAAAACGGCAAGTATAGAATAACAATACAGAAAAACACCGCACTGGCTGCAAAGCATGCGAAATTATTTTCAAAATGCAGACCGCCGGAAAAAGTCCTGATAGATAACAAGATACTGAAACAAAACAAGAACTCATAGGTTTTATTCAGCATAAAAAACAGAGCTAGCAGTGCAGCAAGCTTAATCACTTCATTCCAAACAACCGTCATCGCATACTTCATCTTCCGAAGGTCACGGTGAGATAATAATCGTTCCTTATAGACTTTGTACGCAAAAATATCTATCAAACTGTGCATGTATACCCCATTCTCCAATAGCATTATAAGAAAGCGGCTGCAAAAGATTATCACTGATGAATCTTTATCATTGAAGAACCGGACAACCATCCCACAGCCGCATTTCCTGCAAAATCACTCATCAAGTTGCGGAAATCATAGCATAAAAATATAAATAAAACAACCCAAATGTAATGAAAGTGTATTTTAATGTAACGAAAAAACATTATGTGCATTTTCATTACACTAAAATACACTTTCATTACAATAATATTGAAAAAATGGGGATGTGTGATATAGTAAGAGCATACTAAGCGTGTTTGGTGTTAGAAAACAGAAAAGTAAGGGGATGATTAAGAATACTATAGTTTTATAGAAAGCACACAAGAGATTTGATATGTTTAGGAAGTTGCATAAATATTTTTATTAGATACTAATTCTGGCTAGTATAGAGAGAGCCTGTAATAGAGATAAGTTTTTTCACGCTACTTATCCTTGTTTGCTAGCCAAAACCTTTGTATAGATTTTTAATGTTACTTGATTTTTTGATTAATTATATTTTATGTATAAAGGAGAGTTAACTATGAAATTTTGGACTATGAAGAAGTTTAGAATATCGATAATGTTCTTATCAATTCTTTTAGTAGTAACTAGTACAGCTTTTGCACTCTATGCTTCTCATATATATGGAGGAATGGATCAATATAAGCAGGAAAAAACCTTATGGTGCTGGAATGCTTGCGCTAGAATGGTTGCAGATTATCGTTACAATGTCACTCTTACACAATCTGATATGGCAGCAAAAATATTAGGATCAAGTACAAGGGATGCAACAGCAACTCATCAGCAAACAGCTTCTGCAATAAAACTATATACAAATAGTACAAAGAATACAGGATATACAAACAGTGCATATACTTTTAATTATGTAGCACAGAAACTTGATTCATCAAATAATCCTATTATAATTGGAGTAAATTATACAAATGTTGGGGAATATCATATGCTCGCTTGCTATGGTTATGATTCACTCCCACAGGAAAAAATATATTTTGTTGATCCAAAAGGGCCGTGGCAGGAAAGTGATTTGTTTGCAAACTATTTTGACGGTGTGTGGGCAAAGCCTTCGGGTGCTTCTTACTTTTTAGATGGTCAGTGGAATTAAACAAGACTATAAGAAAAGGTATGTAAATCAATATAAATGGAGGAATCTATATGTATAAAAAAAGCTTTTTCGCTTATCTTAGTATGTGTCTTATTATCTCTATTGGTCACCAATTCTTTCGCTGCGGCTAATGACAAGTTTAAAGAAATAAATAAAGCATTAAACATTGAAATGATTGACCAAGATCTTGAAAGAAATGATATTGTAAGCACAATAACAGGAAGTATGAAGAATATAGACGACACAGCAAACAAGTTAGAATGGAGAAGAGTGCCATCACGCTTTAGCAATTACTATAAAGTATATTATTTAAAAGAAAATATAAGAAAATATTACAGTTCTAACAACTTTGAAAAATTAATCTCATCAAACAACGCTGTATGGGAAGTTCCCGTACTTTCAGAAGCTGGTGAAGTTATATCTACTATTCGAGCTTCTAAATTTAATGGAAAATGGGTGACTTCTGAAGGACATAGTATGCCATTAGAGCTTATAGAGTTTTATTCCAATCCTGAAAACATTCAGACTATATTGACAGAAAATAATATTAAGAATCCTAGTATGGTAAAACATATAAGAATTCGTGAGCTGTACACAGACTTCTATTACATTAAAGACGGAAAAGATGAGTATGTTGTGCCTTTTGCAAATGAACCTGAGAGGCTCAAGATTACCAATTTTAAATTGTACAAGTTAGCGGATTTTATAGATATATTAAGCCCGATATATATTGACCCTAATAATGTAGATAATGAAAAAGTTAATGAAAATAAAAAGTTCGGAGGTCTTAGTGATAGCCATACAGATTACTCACTGTATTTTATAATCAGTATCGCTATTATAGGAATATTATTAATTGCTCTCTTACTTTACAAAAGAAAGTGGTTAAAATATAACTAGATACGAAAACAGCGGGGACGGTTTCTTATTGGCAAAATCACCTCGGACTATTATAAAACTAGTCCGAGGTGATTTGCGATGCACACGACACAAGGGGACGGTTCTTCTGTGTTGACGATGCTTCTGGCTTATGATAAGATACGTCGGGGGTGATTTTTTTGCCAAGAAATGCAAGGAAAAAAGTGAAACAGGAATCTATCATGTTATGCTAAGAGGGATAAACAGACAGCAGATATTTGAAGATGATGAAGACTATAAAAAGATGTTACAAACAATAGCAGATTACAAAGATAAGTGTAGCTATCAAATTTACGCGTATTGTCTAATGCCAAACCATATACATTTACTGATAAAAGAAGGTAAAGAAGATTTGGGGGTAGCATTTAAAAGAATAGGCGCAAGTTATGTTTATTGGTATAATATGAAATATGAAAGATATGGTCATTTGTTTCAGGATAGATATAAAAGTGAAAAAGTTGAAGATGATAAATATTTATTAACAGTATTAAGATACATCCATCAGAATCCTATAAAAGCGGGAATTGTAGAAGAAGCTATAAAATACAAATGGAGTAGTTATATTGAATATATTAGCCAAAAAGGCATTTTAACGGATATAGACTTTGGATAAGTGACAGAGAACCGTCCCCCTGTCACTATCCCCCTTGTCACTCAAAATGCAGACCGCCGGAAAAAGTCCTGATAGATAACAAGATACTGAAACAAAACAAGAACTCATAGGTTTTATTCAGCATAAAAAACAGAGCTAGCAGTGCAGCAAGCTTAATCACTTCATTCCAAACAACCGTCATCGCATACTTCATCTTCCGAAGGTCACGGTGGGATAATAATCATTCCTTATAGACTTTGTACGCAAAAATATCTATCAAACTGTGCATGTATACCCCATTCTCCAATAGCATTATAAGAAAGCGGCTGCAAAAGATTATCACTGATGAATCTTTATCATTGAAGAACCGGACAACCATCCCACAGCCGCATTTCCTGCAAAATCACTCATCAAGTTGCGGAAATCATAGCATAAAAATATAAATAAGACAACCCAAATGTAATGAAAGTGTATTTTAGTGTAACGAAAAAACATTATGTGCATTTTCATTACACTAAAATACACTTTTGTTACAATAATATTGAAAAAATGGTGATGTGTGATATAGTAGGTAATATACTAAGCTAGTTTGGTATTAAAAGCATGATGGCATATAGGTACTAAGATTGAATAGCGTTTTACAAGAAGAATGATTTTTATTAGCGCTTAATAAAATTGAACAAAGCAAGAATTTATGAAGTATGCCTTTAAATAGTAGTTAAAAAGAGGAGGATTAGAAGCATTAAGAAATTTGAAATTAAGATATATAAGATCACTTAATGGGGATATTTTCTTGCTTAGATTCTCATTAAAGAGATGCTTATACAATAAGCATAATGAACAAAAACCAGTATTATTTATTAAAAAATATTGGAGGTAATAAGTATAATATGAAAAGGTTGATAATATTTATATTAACATTATCACTACTTTTGGGTGTGTGTAGTTCTACGGTGTTTGCTAAATCACAAGATGATAATAAAATAAAATATGATTTATCAAAAAAGGAAGATGTTCAAAAGTTGATTGATAGTATCAAAAGAGGGGAAAAAGATGCAGTTGAGATAATGAAAAACCTAGAATGCTTTGATGAAAATAAAGTTAAAGAAAAAGCTAAAGAACTATATCAAAACAATGTAATAGAGCTTACTCTTGGCCAACCTGTAACAATAACATTGGACGATGGTAGTAGTGTTACATATACTCATTATATTGATAAGTCTATTGAGTCTGAGAAATCTATATCTAGTGCATCCGCTACTTCCAGTACAAGAAATGAATATGTTGAGAAAACTTACAATTTTGCAGCTGGTCTCCCGGCAGTTAAATTTCGTTGTTATGCTAATGTAACATATGTAGATAGATATACAGTGCATATTAATAATTCTTGGCCAGGCTATATTTGTGCATTAGGCACTGTATCTAATACAACATCAACAATACTTCAAAATGACACTCAACCAGCTAAGTGCGATGCATATGGAGAATATAGTTGTAATCAGGGTGGATTTAATATAATTGGGTTTAATATGTACATTATAATGCGAATTGATTCAGCTGGTGTTGTCGGAGTCGAATTTTAAAGTTATGGATAACAATAAGGGTGTATGCTTACTACTGATACACCCTTATTGTTCAATTTTAAGTAAAGTTAACATTTATTGTAGGCATAATAAAAATATGTATAATGAAAAGAGTTGAGAATATTGTCGACAGTTAAAGTTTCCTCTTAGATTGCAGATGATTGTAATAGCTCTTAAAAAAGAATGAGGGATATAATTATTTTTATTAAAGTGCTTTTAAAGAAACTGAATAAATTTAACAGGCTTTTGAAATGATAGGTTACTAAGTTCTAATATCTATAAAAGAAAATCTAATTGTGTAAAGTTTGTTAAGTAAAACATTGCTATTTCCTTCTTTGCGATGGTGTGTTATGTGAATTGGTCTCCTAAATATATTTTACCACATCGAAGTGAAATATACATTAAAACTACTGTGAAAGACATTGAAATCAATGGTTGCAATATTCTGCAACCGACTAAATTATCTTAGTATAAAGGAGTGAAAAGATACTAATGCAAGAGGTACAATTACCACTTTTTATGGGACTGCCAATTATTCTATATTTTTTATTTATCGGACTTAGTATTTATACAATTATATTATTTATAAACCTCTTAAGAAAAGGAAACAAATTATTAGATCTGTATATTAAAAGTTTTGAGTCCAAAGATAGGCAATAGAAGGAAGAAAATCAGAGGGACAAAAAACACGGACAATCAACAGAACAAAATCAAAGCAAAATCAAAATAGTCGATTGATGTGACAGGGGACGGTTCGATGTGACAGTGTGACAGGGGACGGTTCTATTGACACCTTTGTTTTGGGGTGATACACTTCGAAATGGAGGTGTTTTATTATGCCAAGACAAGCAAGAGAAAGAAGCAGCAGTGGGATATATCATATTATGCTAAGAGGGATAAATAGGCAAGATATCTTTCACGATGAAGAAGATAAGATGAGATTTATTGAGACATTAAAGAATTATAAAAGTATCTGCGAAGTATGAAGTTTATGGATATTGTCTGATGAATAATCATATTCATTTATTATTAAAGGAAGGTAAAGAAGCCATATCCCAGGCAATGAAGCGAATAGGAGCAAGTTATGTTTATTGGTATAATATGAAATATGAAAGATATGGTCATTTGTTTCAGGATAGATATAAAAGTGAAAAAGTTGAAGATGATAAATATTTATTAACAGTATTAAGATACATCCATCAGAATCCTATAAAAGCGGGAATTGTAGAAGAAGCTATAAAATACAAGTGGAGTAGTTATATTGAATATATTAGCCAAAAAGGCATTTTAACGGATATAGACTTTGGATAAGTGACAGAGAACCGTCCCCCTGTCACCCTGTCATCCTGAAATGTGCTGTCTCAACTGCCCGCACCCCCCCTTAATATCATTTCCAAAGTTATAGAAGGTCCCACAGTCAATTTTTTTACCAACTTTTTCGCAAAATTCCAATATGTCAGCATGACTGGGTGGAATTAATCCGGGAACGTTATTTTCATTATATTGTGAGATGATTAATTTTATAGGTTTGTCCTCTAAAAGTCTCCAAAGCCTTTCTACATCTTCTCCGGTATCATTTAAACCTTTGAAAATCATATATCTCATTCTAACTTTTGTATCAAATGCTTCAGCATATTCAACCGCTGCCCTTATGATTGCATCTATATCGTACTTAACGGTAAATGGTATAAGTTTTTTTCTTAGTTCATTTGTTGATGCATGGAGAGAAATGTTTAGTCTTATATGAATACCTTTATCATAAAAATCCTTTATCATTTCATGAATATAAGGTACTATTCCTACGGTTACCACTTCAAAGTGGTTTATGCCCAAATCTGAATAAATCTTATGTATAGCCATCTTTACATTTTCATAATTGAGTAGGGGTTCACCCATACCGGCAAAAACTACAGCATCGATTGCAGGAATTTTGGAATATGTATAGTGAAAGTTACATATGCTTACCTGTTGTACAATTTCATCTGCTGAAAGGTTTCTGACATATCCCTGCATTCCTGTAGCACAATATATGCATCCTAATTTGCAGCCTACTTGTGAAGAAACACAAACGGTACTTTGATAGGTTAGTTTTTGATTTCTATCATGCATATATAAAGTTTCTATAGTGTTACTATCTTCAAGTTTAAAAAGATACTTTACTGAGCCATCTTTACTAACTAGTTTTCTGAGTACTTCCATGTATATCCCCCTAAAATCATCAATATTTAAATGAATGAAAGCAGTCTATTGTACTGTATTTGTTACTAAAAAGGGTATAACTATATCATAACAAAAACCTATGTTATGCAAAATGAAATTTTTTATTAATTTTATTATAAAATAGTTAAATTTAATCAACTTTTATATCTCTGTATCTGTAATGGAAGGGGAAAAGGGGAAAACTCTTCCTATTGCTATACGTTATTTTATATGTTATACTAAATCAGAAAATTAAATAAGACAGTTCGAAACCATCCTGTCTATAAACAAAACTATGGGCCAGCTACCGGTAAAGGTAGTAATTTTTGTTTATTAAAGGCCAGATGGGCCTTTTTTGTTTATATAGGGGGGAGGTTCGCCCTTTTTTTGTTGCAAATTTTAAAAAAGTAGATAGGTTGCGAAAAACAGATAAAAATTCTGAATCTATACCAAGGTGTAAGTTATATCTGGAGGTGAGGTATGAAAACCATCGGTATTACGACAACTGTCCCTATAGAGGTTTTGCTCGCAGCGGGCTATAGGGTTTTAGATCTCAATAACCTTTTTATTACATCCGGTGAATATGCAAAATATATAGATTTCGCAGAAAGAGACGGTTTTCCCAAAAGTTCCTGTGCCTGGATAAAAGGAATATATGGTGTCTGCCTTAAGAATGGCATTAAAGAAATAGTTGGGGTTATGGAAGGGGACTGTTCAAACACCAAGGCGCTGATTGAGGTATTAAAAATGAATGGAGTCAAAATATACCCCTTCTCATATCCTCATTGTCATAATGTAGAAAATATCAAGGCTTCAATAGATGAATTAATGGATATATTTAGTGTTAATTTAGCTGATGTAGAAGAGGTTAGGAGAAGATTAAATAAAATTAGAGCAATGGCAAAAAGAATAGATGAGATGACATTCTTAGAGAACAAGGTGACCGGTTTTGAAAATCATCTATATCAAGTGAGTCTTAGTGATTTTAACGGGGATGTTGATGAATTTGAAAGACTGCTTGGCGACAAGCTGCTTGAAATAGAGAGGAGAAACCCGACCAATAAAAAAATAAGACTTGGATTCATCGGTGTTCCTCCTATGACCTGTGATATATATGAATATGTAGAAAATTTTAATGCCCACTTTGTGTATAACGAAGTTCAAAGAGAATTCGCGTTCCCGCGAAGCGATAAAGCATCAAACATATATGAACAATACTATGATTATACTTATCCCTATGATATAGATTTTAGGTTAAAGGAAATAAAAAAACAGGTAGAGAAAAGAAAGATAGATGGAATCATTCACTATACCCAGGCTTTTTGTTATAGGACAATAGAGGATATAGTAATAAAAAAAGAACTGGATATACCTGTTTTAAACATAGAAGGAGACAAGTTCAACCGTCTTGATTCAAGGAGCAAGCTTAGAATAGAGGCCTTTCTTGATATGCTGCTGGATTTGAAGGGAGTGGGAAATTGAAAGTACTTGGAATTGATCTTGGAAGCAGGGAAGTAAAAATTGTCCTAATGGAAAACCGCAAAATCATGTATAAGTTTAAAGTGAGTACCATGACATTTTACAGAAACTATTGCAGTTTTGACGGCAAAGTAATTGTTGACCTTGAAAAGTTGGATTTAAAAGATGTTGATATGGCAATATCCACCGGCTATGGCAGGAATAATACAGACCTTAGGGAGTTCAGGCTCATTAATGAAATAAAGGCCCATGTATATGGCGTGTTTTATCAGACAGGACTTAGCGATTTTATACTCCTGGATGTAGGTGGACAGGATGTTAAAGCTGTTAGGGTAGAAAAGGGGATTATAACTGATCTTGAGCTTAATGAAAAATGTGCAGCATCTTGCGGACGATATCTGGAGAACATGGCGAATGTCCTTGAACTACCTCTGGGGGAGATGTCCAGGTATTATGAAAGTCCTGTAGAACTTAATTCCACCTGTGCAGTCTTTTCAGAATCAGAACTTATTGGAAAGATTGCAGAAGGTGTTGATATCCACAGACTTTGTGCCGCAGTTAACTATTCCATGTATAAAAGGCTGCAGCCCTTGTTAACAAAATTTAAGGGAAGGCAGTTAATTCTATCTGGCGGAGTAGCTCATAACGGTGCTATTAAAGAATATCTTAAAAATGATTATGATGAAGTAATACCCTTGGACGACCCCCAATTTAACGGCGCAATAGGATGTTGCTATTATGCAGAAAAGATAGGTATTGACAGAAAAGGAGTAAAGTAATATAATCCCATATTTGACACTTGAACAAAACAAAAATCCTGGAAAGCCTTGATTTAAAAGGTTTTGCAGGATTTCTTATTGTTATAAAAAGTGCGTAATGTTTTTATTTTTTCGTTTCTTTAAAAATTGTTTTCATCATACTCGTAGTAACAATCTGGTAGTCGGTACGAAAGTTAAAAACAGCAGGAAGCGCATCGGTAAAATCTGTTCTTGTGTAGGTTGGAACATAGCCTTCGCCTTTAACTTCCAAAAAATCCATATCTCTCAGCCCGCCAATAATCTCATGACATGTGAATTTTTCTTCGAGCTTTTTTTCGAGCAGCCTGTAAATAATCAATGATATAAAGCAAGTGATAAAATGTGCTTCTATCCTGTCATCGTTGCTTAAGTACACGGGTCTTGCTTTGAATTCACTTTTCATAATCCTAAAGCATTCTTCAATCTCCCATCTTCTGTGATTCACCTTGATTATTTCAGATACATCATCCTCAAGGTTTGTGCAAACCCCATAAAAACCATCAAAGGCTTCTTCCTTCTGGATTAGAGCAGAATCAATGCTGTATATCTCGTTTTCTGCAACTTCTCCATCAGCAGTACAGCTTGTTTTGGTAATAAACCTTTTGTAATCGTTAGCATTGCATTTCTTGATTTTTGTCGGGTTGTTTTCTATTGCCTTTTGAGCTCTTTCTATTTGAGAGTTGCGGATTTTACGCTGATAATCCCTGTATTTGATTGAGTAGGTTACAATAAGCCTTTGTTCAAAGCCTTTTCTTTAATCCAGCGCTCCTTGTAAAATACTTTTGCCCGTATTTTTGATTTATCTTCAGGAGCAGCTTTATCTATCATTTCATCAAGTTTAGAAATATCATAGGTTTTATCGCTGCCTGCAAGCTTCCAGCCATCTGACGCAAGAGCCCATTTTTTTAGATGTTCGTTTAGTTTTTTGACAGATTGTGGGGTAATAAAAGCACGCTCATCCTTGCTGTTGAACTTTCGATTATCTTCAGAAGCCAGCCCTGCATCTGTACATAGGATAAATTTAGAAAGCTCAAAGTCAGAAATAATTTTCTTTTCTAATGGCTTTAAAGTCAGCTGCTCGTTCATATTCCCTCTGTTAATGCTGAAAGCCAGAGGGATTCCATCTCCGTCCATAAACAGTCCCATTTGAATGATCGGATTGGGCTTGTGATCTTTAGAAGGACCATATTGCTTGTCGCCCTCCTCCTGTTCAATTTCAAAAAAGTAATTGGTGCAATCATAGTAAAGAATACCGGTATTTCTTTTGGAAACCTTCAGGCTGTTTTCAGACAAGGAGGACTGGATAAAATCTGTCTCCTTAGCAAGGAATTCAAGAGCTCTGTATATTTGATGCAAATCAAAATTCGGCTGCTCGATAAATTTTTTAGAAAGCTCATATGTAGCAAGTTTAGAGGATGGGAAGATCACTCTACTATAAATCAATCTTGAAAGAATAGAATTCATGTCAAAATCAAATTTATATTTTTGTGATATTTCCTTGCAAATCTTATGAAGTCCGAGTTCATGGTATATTTTTTGAAGAAATAGATAACCACCGTTAAAGGAGCGCTGCTCGCCTTTGTTTATAAGCTTTGATGGAGAATATTTAACGAGCACTTCTCGCTTCTCTTCTTTTTCTTTCTTATTGAGTTCTTCAATGTATTTTTTTGCCCATTCGATAGGGTCTTGACCATTCAATTTCTTTTCTAATTCAGCAACTGTCCCTAATTTTTCTACAATCTTAGAAGTTCTTGTTCCGTTAACATATATTGACTTAGCTACATACAGCGAAGTAGAATTTTTGGATTTGGATATAGTAAGTTTCAAACTAACACCTCCAGACCTTTATATTATAACATATTACTACATATTCCGCAATATTAAAACGTAAAGTTTGACAAAAAAATAAGCCTAAATCAAGGCTTTTAAAGATTTTTTCTTTATTCAACTGTCAAATACCCGGGTCTTGGCCGTTTAGTTTCTTAAGAAGTTCATTATAAGTCCCGAGTTTTTCAACAATTTGTGTATGCTCTTTTCCATTGGTATATATAGTTTTTATAACATAAAATGAAGCTGCATTTTTTGATCTAGATATCTGTAATCTCATGGCAATATTCCTCCAAACACCTATATTATACCAAATAACGCAAAACTACGCAAGTTAAAACACAAAAAATTGACAAAAAAACAATAAAAAAAGCCCTATTACTAAGGCTTTCAGAAAACTTGTACTTTATTCAACTGTCAAAGACCCGGGGTATGTCCATGAAAAGATAGGTATTGACAGAAAAGGAGTAAAGTAATATAATTTAAACAGGTAAAATGAATACTTGCTGTAATAATCTTCAGGGCAGGGTGTAATTCCCGACCGGCGGTAAAGTCCGCGAGCCATGCTATGGTTGACCTGGTTAGATTCCAGGACCGACAGTAAAGTCTGGATGGGAGAAGATGCGTTTTTTATTAAATTAGTACGTTATAGTTAAACTGTATTATGCAAAACTATTAAATAAAAGGCCCTGAAAATATTATTTTTAGGGCCTTTTGTTATGCTATTTTTATGTATTTTGCTAACAATATACTTAAGGTAACTATCCAGCGGTTGATAAACCAATCCTGGAAATTGAGGCCGGAAAAACGCTATGGACGACGTTATAAGTCTAATCTGGTACGGATGCCAGTTGATGCCGACGGCTTCAATTGGAAGGATGTTTGTCAACTGCTGAATAGTTACTACTTAAGGGTCGAAACAGAGGTGGTTACGTGAACATCGAATACATGAAGAGAGCAATTGAATTATCGAAGTTGGGTGTTGGGCATACGAATCCTAATCCTTTGGTAGGTGCCGTTATTGTAAAAGATGGCAGAATTATCGGGGAAGGATATCATGCATTTTATGGAGGGCCTCATGCGGAAGTCAACGCTTTTAAAAATGCCAGTGAAGATGTAAAGGGAGCAACCATGTATGTTACATTGGAACCCTGTTCCCATTACGGCAAAACGCCTCCCTGTGCAAATGCCATAGTAGAGAAGGGGATATCAAAGGTTGTAGTAGGCATGGAAGACCCTAATCCTCTTGTAGCAGGCAGGGGAATTGAGATTTTAAGAAATAATGGAATAGAAGTAATAACCGGAGTCCTGGAGGAAGAAGTAAAAAAGCTAAACGAAATTTTTATAAAATACATAACTACCGAAACACCCTTCTGTATACTAAAAACTGCTATGACGTTAGATGGAAAAATTGCTACCGTAACCGGAGACTCAAAATGGATAACCAATCAAGAATCACGAAAATATGTCCATCAATTAAGACATAGAGTAGCTGCCATTATGGTAGGAATTGGAACTATTTTAACCGATGATCCTTTATTAACTACCAGGTTGGACGAAAATAAAGGAGTTGACCCTGTAAGAGTAATAATAGATACTTATGCAAGGATCCCCCTGGAGGCAAAGGTTTTAAACCTGAACTCAGATGCCAAAACAATTGTCGCTACCACCGAAAAGGCTGACAAAAATAAGCTTAAAGCCCTTGAGGAAAAAGGTGCAGAGATTATAAAAACACCTATAAGAGATAATAAGATAGATCTAGCCTATTTGATGAAAGCATTAGGAGAAAAGAAAATAGATAGTGTTCTTCTGGAAGGGGGGAGTACCCTCAATTATAGTGCATTAAATGAGGGTATTGTAGATAAGATTCTGGCATTTATTGCACCTAAAATAATTGGGGGCAGTAATGCGAAGACACCGGTAGGGGGTGAAGGTAAAAAATATATAAAAGATGCCTTTATTTTGGATAATATCAACATATTAAGATTTGATCAAGATATCATGATAGAAGCCTATCTGACAAAAGGAGAATTATGCTGATGTTTACAGGATTAATTGAGGAGATAGGGACAGTTAAATCAGTGATAAAGGGTGTAAATTCTGCTAAAATTACCATTACAGCCAGTAAGATTTTAGAAGATATAAAACAGGGTGACAGTATTAGCACAAATGGTGTATGTCTTACTGTTACAGAGTTTACCCATAATAGCTTTTCGGTAGATGTTATGCCCGAAACCATGAGAAGGAGTAATTTAAAACACTTAAAAACGGGGAGCAGGGTTAACCTGGAAAGAGCCCTGAAGGTTGGGGATAGGTTTGGAGGCCATATTGTTTCCGGCCACATCGATGGAGTTGGTGTTATTACAGGTTTTCAGGAAGAAGATAATGCAACCTGGGTATCAATAGAAGCACCGGGAGACATATTAAAATATGTGGTTCATAAAGGCTCCATTGCGATAGATGGGACCAGTTTAACTGTGGCATATGTGGATGATAAAGTGCTCAAAGTTTCAATTATTCCACTTACCAGAGATGAGACCACCATTCTGGAAAAGAATGTGGGGGATGAAGTTAATCTGGAGTGCGACATGATTGGCAAATATGTTGAAAAGCTTATGATGTTTAGAGAGGATATAAAGCTAAAAAAATCTATAGATATGGATTTTCTGCGTGAAAACGGGTTTTTATAACAGGAAATATATTTATAAACTGCTTGATTGGTGGGTTATTTCCTTAGGATAAAAATTTATTAAATTGTGGAGTGGTGAATATGTGTAAATTTAATACCATTGAAGAAGCTATAGAAGACATCAAGGCCGGAAAAATGATAGTGGTTGTTGATGACGAAAGCAGGGAGAATGAAGGCGACCTCCTTATGGCGGCAGAGAAAGTTACCCCCGAAGCCATTAATTTTATGGCTAAGTATGGAAGAGGGCTTATATGTGTGCCTATGGAAAAAAGAAGATTGGATGAGTTGGACATTCATCCAATGGTAGCAAAAAATACCGACTATAAGGGAACGGCATTTACTGTCTCTGTTGATGCAGTTGGGACTACAACCGGCATATCTGCAGCAGAAAGGGCTGCAACTGTGTTAAAATTAATAGACCCCAAAGCTGCAGCCAGGGATTTTAACAGGCCTGGTCATATCTTCCCTCTTGAAGCCAGAGAGGGGGGCGTATTAAAAAGGGCCGGACATACTGAGGCAGCCGTAGATTTAGCAAGAATGGCTAACCTTTATCCTGCAGGAGTAATATGTGAAATTATGAATGAAGACGGTACCATGGCGAGAGTACCTGAACTGATGGAATATGTAAAAGAGCATAATTTAAAAATAATTACCATAGAAGATTTAATAGCTTATCGAAGAAAAAATGAATGCTTGGTGGAGAGAGTATCTGAAGCACAATTGCCGACTAAGTATGGTGATTTTAAAATTGTTGGGTATGAAAACAAGCTTAATGGCGAACATCATGTAGCATTGGTAAAGGGAGATGTGACAAATGGAGAGCCTGTGCTGGTGAGGGTGCATTCAGAATGTTTAACAGGAGATTGTTTCGGGTCCCTCAGATGTGACTGTGGGGACCAGCTTGCAGCAGCAATGCAGGCAATTAATCAGGAAGGGCGGGGTATACTACTATATATGCGCCAGGAAGGCCGTGGTATAGGTCTTATCAATAAGATCAGGGCATATGCTCTTCAAGACCAGGGAATGGATACTGTAGAAGCAAACATAGCCTTAGGTTTTCCGGCAGATATGAGAGATTACGGGATAGGAGCGCAAATTTTATCAGACCTTGGAGTTAAGAAAATAAAACTTATGACAAACAATCCGAAAAAGCTGTCAGGTATTCTGGGACATGGAATAGAAATAGTGGAGAGAGTTCCAATACAAGTGAATCACAATGAAAGAAACGAATATTATTTAAGGATTAAAAAGGAAAAAATGGGTCATATTCTAAATTTTAAGGAGGATCAATAAGGATGAGAATATTTGAAGGAAAGTTAATTGCGCAAGGGTTGAAATTTGGTATTGTCATAGGAAGATTCAATGAATTTATAGGAAATAAGCTTTTATCCGGAGCTATTGATGCCTTAAAGCGCCATGGTGTGGAAGAGAATGAAATTGAAATAGCATGGGTGCCTGGAGCTTTTGAAATTCCGTTGTTAGCTAAAAAGATGGCAAAATCTAAAAAATATGATGCAGTAATCTGCCTGGGGGCTGTGATAAGAGGCTCCACTCCCCACTTTGATTATGTTGCCAGTGAAGTTTCAAAAGGAATTGCCAATGTATCATTGGAAACAGAACTACCTATTATATTTGGGGTACTTACAACAGATACCATTGAACAGGCTATTGAAAGAGCAGGTACAAAAGCAGGCAACAAGGGGTACGAGGCAGCTGTAACAGCAATTGAAATGGCAAATTTATTAAAAGAGATTTAAAAGTGCTGATAGGTATGTTCGAAAATATAAAAACAATTTTCTTCGATTACAAGAAGACACGGGGACCTGTGCAGAGTAAAAGGCTGGGGTCTCCCAGCCTTTTACTCTACACTATCCCAAGACTCATTTTTAAGCACATATCTATATATGAAATGAAAACTCTCCCTAATCCTGAATAATTTCAACTGCTCCCGATTGTTTCATTATAGATCTAACCTTATCAGCTTCATGTTTGGGACTTTTAACGGCGACAATTATTCCTGTATCACCTTTGAATCCCTTAATTCCTTCTGAAAAGGTTCCCATCTCCCATAAACCATCACGTTCAGTTTTTATAAAAGATATTTCTTCAGCAGCTTCTTCAGGAGTATTCCATTTTTGTTCCTCTGCAAGGTCGCTGATAATCATGTCCTTACGGTCAAATCCGATGTTTCTTAGGGAATCAACAAGAAAGCTCACCTGGTCTTTATTTGGCAATCTAGCTATTAAACGCATCATGTACACCTCCTCAATTTAGTATAACCAGCAAATGATATTGGTATTATTCAAATTTAAATTCTTCCCTGACAGAAAGACTAAAGAAGCCCCCTTGCCAAACAAACTACATCGATATTTTTTACATTATTCGATAAAACTTAATTATAAGGCATAGGACTTAAGTCCTGACTTATATAGGCATAAAGGCTGTTAAAATTAAGACATTCCATTCATTTACATTTTTTCTTATAAGTCTTATACTTATATTAAAAAAGTTTATTGTTTTTGTGGTTAGAGAATGGGAGGGAAAAACATGCTTCAAATTAAAAATTGTAAAAGATGTGGTAAAATATTTCAGTCAAATGAAACTTTTGATATATGCCCAATTTGTAAAGAACTGGATGAAAAAGAATTTGACAAGATAAAAGAATATCTGTATCAGCACCCTTATTCCAATATGTATGAGGTTGCAACAAATTTGGATATATCAATAAGTAAGATTAAAAGATATTTAAGGGAGTGCCGACTCCAAATTGTTGAAAAGGAGAATGGATTTCTTCACTGCGAGTGTTGTGGAACCTCAATACAATCAGGCAGATACTGTGATGAATGCATTGCCAAGCTTTCACATGGTTTTAAAGCTGCTTTTAAAGAGAAAGAGATTATTGCACATAAGGCTAAATTTCATTATGTACCGCATAGTTACAGGTAGTATCACAAGAGGGAAGAAAGATATTCTTCATTCTTTTTTTCTATGTTCTGGCCATAATATTCATCATAAAGAGGATGTAAAAAATTTAGTGTATAGATGATTAAATATCTCCTTCTTGGCAAGAATTAGAAATAATTAAAGCTAAGGAGGAGATTCTTTATGTCAACATTAACAAAAGAACAGGTTAGAGATATTATCAAAGGGAACAACTTTCAAAATGTAGGAGATATCAGTTCCTATCTAAAGGATATCTTCAAGGACCTTATTCAAGAAATGTGTTAGTGCCGGCTTAAAAAATCCGCAAATCTATCAAATTTCCGATGTAAAATTACGTATTTGTGTGATAAAATAAAAAGAAAAAAGAAAGCTACTCATAACAGAGTTATGAAGTAGCAACAACAAAATCTTATGCAAATCATAACACAAATATTGACAATATTCAATGGATTAAACAATATTATTATAAAATTAGCAGTTGAATTATTCTGCATAATGTATTATAATAAACTTTGTGACACTGAAAATGTCCTTTAATATTGTTAAAATTTCATTCGGAATGGTGTATAGTATAGAAATGAATAATACTGGAGATTCTATTATCTGTACACAATTTCTGTAATGAAATAAGTTTTGGTCGTACTAGCCGGGGAGGTAGCGGTGCCCTGTACTTGCAACCCGCTGTAGCAAGGGCGAATTCCCTTTAGAGGGTTATTCTTTGTATGGTCAGGCTTCTGTAAGTGGTGATGAAGATTGGGTCTTACGCAACGGAAACTCGTGAACCTCGTCAGGTCGGGAACGAAGCAGCGATAAGCGAATACTTCCGTGTGCCGTGAGGTTGCCTGGTCCGAGCTAACTGCAGGAGTAACGCATGTAAAGGTAATTCGAAAAAGGGTGTACGACCTTTAATATTTAGTAGGGAGTGGGGAGTCAGGAGTGAGGAGTAATTAATACTCAAAACTCCTGAAACTCTACTCTCTTTCATTTATGCTAATGAAATGATGGTTGTATGGTTTTTTTAGAGCAGTTTATTTTAAATGTCTTTTCCTTTTTTAATGCAATATGATATTATAAAGAAAGGTAGTTGGAAGTAGGTTGAGGGTACTTATCTCCCCACTCCTCACTCTCCACTCTCCACTATAGCTAAAGAAGGTGTATCAATGTCATACCAGGCTCTGTATAGAAAATGGAGGCCTCAGGTTTTTGAGGATGTTGTAGGGCAAAAGCATATAACTGAAACGCTTAAAAATCAAATTCTCTCTCAGAGAATAGCCCATGCCTATCTTTTCTGCGGTACACGAGGGACAGGTAAAACCTCGACGGCAAAGATATTTAGCAGGGCTATCAACTGTATTAACAGCCAGGATGGCAATCCATGTAATCAATGTGAAATATGCAAGGGTATTATGGATGGAAGTATTATGGATGTAGTGGAAATAGATGCTGCATCCAATAATGGGGTAGATAATGTACGTGAAATCCGGGACGAAGTGGCGTATTCACCAGCCAGGAGTAAATATAAAGTGTATATTATTGACGAGGTTCATATGTTATCAACCGGAGCGTTTAACGCATTATTAAAAACCCTGGAGGAACCTCCTTCACACGTCTTGTTTATTTTAGCTACTACAGAACCCCATAAGATTCCCGCCACCATATTATCGCGATGTCAAAGGTTTGACTTTAAGAGAATTACTGTAGACGATATTGTAGGAAGACTCAGACAGGTAATTAGTAAAGATAGAATTAATATAGATGAACAAGGGCTGCGGCTGGTTGGCAGAGTATCCGACGGGTCTATGAGAGACGCTTTAAGTATTTTAGACCAGTGTATAGCTTTTAGTAAAGATACTATTAAATATGAAGATATAGCAGCAGTTCTAGGTGTTGTGGATAATTCTTTTTTATTTGATATAGCGCAAAGCGTAGCTGATAGAAATCCTAACAAGGCAGTACAGTTAATTGATCAGCTTGTAATGGACGGAAGGGATATCATTCATTTTATGGATGATTTTATTGAACACTTTAGAAATTTGCTGTTATGTAAGGTGCTGGAGAAGCCTGAAAATGTTTTGGAGTTAGCACAGGAAACAGTATTGCGGCTAAAAGAGCAAAGTATAAATTTCACCCAGGAGAAAATAATAAATTGCATAAAAGTACTATCTGAAGCACATTCAACGGCAAAATGGGCAACAAGCCCAAGGATTATACTGGAAATTGCAGTTATTAAACTATGCCAGCAGAATCTGGATACATCCACAGAGTCACTTTTGGATAGAATTGCTGAACTAGAGTACAAGCTGGCGAATGGGGTAGTAGCAGTTAAGATGGATGAAAAAGTGCCGGTCGTTGGAATTAAAGAGGATAACAGCAAACAAAACAAATTGCCTGAAAAGAAACCTAGAACTGTGAAAAAAGCGGATAGTTCCACTCATATAGAAATCAATAAAGCTTTAGACTTATGGCCGGAAATCATTAATGAAGTAAAAAGAATGGGAAAACTTGCACTATATGGTCACCTATCAGACGTAAAAGTAGAACCGGTAGAAGGTACTTTGGGGATAATATTTAAAAATTCTTCTGCAACTAATAAGCTAATGGTATCTTCAAGAAGTGAGAATATAGAACTTCTGGAGCAGGTAATTGAAAAATTATCCGGCAATCCTGTAAAAGTAAAATGCTTTTTGGAAAAAGAACTAGAACAAAATGGCAAAGCCAGCCAAGAAGACATGCTAGATCAGCTCATCAGATTAAAAGACGAATTGGGAGATACAATGCAGATATATGACGAATAAGATAATCATTGATTAATGGCAATATATTTGATATGCTTAGAATAAAAACAAGTCCAGAGCCCGGAGCTGTCTTTCCAAATTCCGAGTTCCGGACTCTGAGCTAAAAATAAGGAGGTATAATAATGGCTAGAGGTGGATTCCCAGGCATGGGGAATATGAATAACATGATAAAGCAGGCTCAAAAAATGCAGAAAGAGATGGCCAAACTTCAGGAGGAACTGGAACAGAGAACTGTCGAAGCTTCTGCTGGTGGTGGTGCTATTACGGTAATAGCAACTGGAAAGAAACAGATTCAGGAAATAAAAATAAGCCCGGAAGTTGTAGACCCTGATGATGTAGAAATGTTACAGGATTTAATACTTGCAGCCGTAAACGAAGCCATGAGAAAAGCAGACGAAATGGTATCTTCAGAAATGGGTAAGATTACTGGAGGGTTTAATATACCGGGAATGTTTTAATGAATAGAGAATTGAGAATGGAGAATTGAGAATTAAAAATTAAAAATTAACACTGTAATTCTCAATTTTCAATTATCAATTCTCAATTCTTTTGGGGGGTGATTACGATGAGTTATTATGTTGCGCCATTGGCGAGATTGATAGAAGAATTTGAAAAAATGCCGGGTATAGGTCATAAAACTGCCCAGCGTCTTGCATTTCATGTATTAAGTTTATCTCCCTCTGCTATAGCAAATCTCATAGACGCTATCCAGGGAGCAAAAAGCAGGATGACTTATTGCTCAGTCTGTCAAAACCTTACAGATATAAATCCATGTGCGGTATGCAGCAGTGAAAAACGAGATGCAGGCACCATTTGCGTTGTAGAAAATCCGAGAGATGTAATCGCAATGGAAAAAACCCGTGAGTACAATGGGGTGTACCATGTACTGCATGGTGCAATATCTCCCATGGAAGGTATAGGTCCTGAAGATATAAGGATTAAAGAACTACTGAATAGAGTAAAAGATGGTAATGTAAAAGAAGTTATAATGGCAACAGACCCCAATATTGAGGGGGAAGCGACAGCGATGTATATTTCCAAGCTTTTAAAGCCGCTAGGTATAAAAGTTACCAGAATTGCCCACGGTATCCCTATCGGCGGCGACCTGGAATATGCTGATGAAGTAACGATTACTAAAGCAATAGAAGGACGTAGAGAGATATAGATAAAGACAAAGATTTGTCTAAACCAAATAAACTCCTTTCATTTTGCAAATTCTTTTTAAAATGCAAATAAAGTTGTTTCAGGAGACCATAGGGAAAAGGTATGAGGATTACCTTGGAACTATGGTTTTTTGTTTAGAAGATTGA
This sequence comes from Petroclostridium xylanilyticum, assembly GCF_002252565.1. NCBI lineage: Bacteria > Bacillati > Bacillota > Clostridia > Eubacteriales > Oscillospiraceae > Petroclostridium > Petroclostridium xylanilyticum. The sequence continues at coordinate 353,563 of NZ_NPML01000018.1, read as the reverse complement.
TAGGTATAAGGAACAAGGAATAAGGCTCAAGCCCAGTAAAATAAAGGAATTGAGAGATTGAATGGAAAAGAAAATGGAGAGGAGAAATGGATAATATTCTCCTTAATCCTTCCCCCTTAACCCTCAATCCTAAAAGCACTTTATTTTCATTTTTTGCCCCAAAAATTGAGGAATGAAAGGACTTTAGGAAGTAAGGAATAAGTGAATAGGAATTAAATGGGAAATTGGAAGAGAATAACAAGTAAGTAGTATCAAGGGTTTGAGGGGAATTTGTGAAAGGAGTTTATTTGATTTTTGATAGGAGTTTGTTTTGATTACATATAGTTAGGATTAAGGAAAAAGGGGTAAGGAAAATAGGAAATATTTTAGGCTTAAAATAGGGCTTAATTAGTTGTTTCAAAAATAAAATAAAGTAGTATTATCTAAAGGGATAAAGGATAAAGGAAAGTATTGAGAATATTGGCTTTCATGTATTTTTAGGCTTTAAGGGAAAAGGGAAATAAAGGAATTTTATGAAAGGACATTATTTACTTTTTAGATATAACATAGGGCTTTTTTTCTGTTTCCAAAAATCATATGGATAAAAATTCTTAGAAACAGAAAAGTTGTTTCATAAGCGGTAAAGTTCTATCAAAATGAAAATAAAGTCCTTATATTAAGATTTTATTCACATTTCTTGATGCAAGAATGGGGATAAAGTATATAAAATACAAGGGAAATGGGGATAAAAGGGAAAAGGAATTAGGACATTATTTATTTTTTATAATAACTTGGCATATTTTTTCTGTTTCAGAAATGATGAAGAAGAAATTCTAGAAAAAGAAAAGGTATTTTTACGGATGTTAAAGTTCTATTAAAATAAAAATAAAGTTGTGGTATTGAAAGGTATAAGGAACAAGGACAAACATTGGAAATACGAGATTTGATATGGGTTTAAGGTATAAGATGATTGGTAATTGTAGGGAGTTCATGTAAGGGATTTATTTGCATTTTCTATAGAACATGCCCTGTTTTTTCTGTTTCAAAAGTCATATAGATTATAATTTAGAAACAAAAAATATTTTTACTAGAAAGGAAAGTCCTATTAAAATGAAAATAAAGTTATTGTCTGGTACTGGCAAGGTTTTTAGGTATAGGAGCAGATGAACTTTTTATAAAAGAGTTAAATTACAGACCTTTCGGAGAAGGACCCTGGGTTTGCCTAAATCCTGCCGCCGACCACTTTCTTGAGCCTATAGTGGAAAACCTGTTGATAAAGTACCGCCGCAGGAATAAAAATGTGAATGGATTTTTCTCCTGTTCCTGCGGGTTTGAGTATATGGAAACAGTGACAAAGGAGCAAGGTGAAAGGGGTAAGGGGCAGCGCAGGTTTGTCAGGGTTGCAAAGCATAGGCCTTTGTGAGAGGCTAAGGTTCGGGAATTGCTTGATAGCGGCGTGAGCATTCAGGAAGTTGCAGCGAAACTTAATGCGGATATTAAAACTGTGAAAAGGTACGCTTTTAAAAAAGAGCAGGGGAAAAACGGAAAGGTAGCAAAGCAAAAAGGCATCAGTTCTGCGGAGTTTGAAATCAAGAGACGGTTTAACAGGGAAAAATGGCTTCAGATAGTCAGGGAAAATCCAGATAAAGGCAGGCTTGAGTTGTGGCGGCTGGCCAAATACACCTGTGTCTGGCTATGCAAAAATGACAGGGAGTGGTGGGAGAAAAACACCCCTGCAAAGAAATATGTTCAGGCTTACAGCAATGTTGATTGGGAAGCAAGGGATAAAGTAATCCTTAAATGTGTAAGGCAAACTGTTCAAAAGATTCTAGAAAGTGATGAAAAGCCTCAGAGAATCAGCCTGCGATTAATTAAAACCATGTCAGGACTTAAAAGTTTTGACCTTCAACTGGATAAATTATCATTGACTAAGGCATTCATTAATTCCGTTATAGAGATACCTGTAGATTTGCACAAGAGACGGATACAGTGGGCAGTCAGGAAGTTGAAGGAAGAAGGAAAAGATTTTGGGGTTTATACAATTGTGGATATGGTAGGAGTAGGGAACAAATATAGAAAGCAGGTGGTGGAGGAGATTAAAAGAGTGTTGGAGGATATGGGTTTATAAGAATTGTAATATTTGGATGATTTATTAAAATGCATATGATATAATCGAAAAATAGAAAACACAGTTGTATGATATTGGGTATTAATAATTAAATCTTCATTATTAATAGTAAGAGGTGTTTTATGAATAAACCTTTAGGGATACTATTTGATTTGGGAGATACAGTTTTAGAATATTATCATAATAATCCAATTGAAGGAATTAAAAGAATATTAGAAGTTTCAGATAATCCACATAAAATAACTGCGGAACAAATTCAAGAGTTAGCAAAAGAATTGACAAAGGAAACTTTTGATAAGCGTGATAAAACTAATTTGGAAATTAGTTTCATGAGTTTTGAAAAGTTATTATTTGAATACGTTGATATTAAGTTTAAAAAAGATATTAATGAAATAGAAAAGATTTTTGTTAAATATTCATATAAGAGTTCGCCAAGTGAAGGAATACAAGACTTATTTCATGAATTAGACAGATTAAAAATAAAATATGGTGTATTAAGTAATTCATCATTTACTGCAGATAATTTAAAGTTTGAACTTGAACAACATGGACTTCATCCGAATTTCGAATTCATAATATCGAGTTGTGATTACTGTTTACGCAAACCAAACAAAATTATATTTGATTTAGCAAGACGAAAATTAGGTTTTAAGCCAGAGGATATTTGGTTTATCGGGGATAGTTATAAACATGATGTTGAAGGGGCTAAAAATGCTGGAATGTTTCCAATTTGGTATAACAGAAAAAATAAATCTGTTAATAGCAATATAGACTGTATAGAAATAAAAAGCATGAGAGAAATAACAGATATGATAGTAGATATTTATTCAGACTGAAAAATATCTGTGTGAATATAAAATAAACGCATTCTAATCTCATCCCCGCAAACCCGCATGGTTGATGGATGGGATAAAATGGATGAAAATAAAGATGTTCCGAAATAGGGGGAGAAGGGGTAAGGGGAAAGGAATAAGGGAAAAAATAAAATCCTTCGTAATCCGCATGATAAAAGGATTATGAAGGATTGATTGTTTTTATGGAAGGGTATCCTTGACCCTTGCACCTTGCCCCTTAACCCTATACTCACGGAACAAGTTTTTTTGCAACGGAACGACTTTATTTGCAAGGGAAAGAGTTTATTTGATGTTTACACAGAAGGCAGGATTAAGGGGTAAGGGGAAAGGAATAAGGGTAAAGAAAACATTATTGATATCTGACATGGGAATATATAGGTTATGGTCGAAAGTACGGAAGAAATTTAGGCAAGAAGAAATAAAATTGTGGATTTATTGACAAATTTATACTTTTAATATACAATCTATAGTAGGATATACATTCTTAATGACTTATATATAGACTCACTTCGTTTGCTTCATATGAATATATCAACTACTATTATTTTTAGAAAGGAGGCAGAATAATGCCATACTACTATGTTAATAACGACCAAACCAGAAATCCTGGTTTACATCATGAAGTACATACTGAGGAACATGCGAATGAACTGAATATTTCAAACAAAACATATCTAGGTTATTTTGCTAATTGTGTGGGTGCTGTAGAGAAAGCAAAAGAAATTTACAGTGACGCTGATGGATGCGCAACTTGTTGTCCACTATGTCATAAAGGATAAACTATATTATTTAATAACAAGTTTTTTTAAAATATTTTAGAGAAGGAAATGTTATATTTTCAGGATTAGGCGGAAAACGTGGGGCGTTTAGGAGTTAAGAAAAGAGATAAGAGTAAAAGGATGGAGAACGGCTGGAATTCGGAAGGAACATGAGGGAAATATAGAAATAGATTGGAGAATTTAATTGAGTCAGAATAAATATTTTTGCTAAAGGCTGGACGCCTATTTTCATAAACGTTCAGCCTTTTTTATATAGTGAAGTATTTACAATATTCACATTTTGACATGTAACATAAAGGAAGTTGTATGTTTTTGACGAAATATATAATATAAAAATTATTTATAGAAAGGAAGTTAAAACATGAACCAAAAAAGTCCGTTGTTAAAATATAGGATTGAATGTGGCTGTAATGAAACTGCTGAGTCATCCAATAAAAGTTATGACTTTGTATCAGGGTTATGGGTTGATGAATCAGGAGAGCCGTTAATTAGAAAATATATTGAATCATCAAGTCTTAGTGGGAGAACAGAAACATTGATTACAAAGACACGGGAAGGTATTGATAGGTCAGAAAGGTCAAGAGGCATTGAAAACAATCTCTCCTTCGCTGATAAAACTTTAATTACTGAGACTAGGGAAGGAATAGACAGGTCGGAGAAAGCCTACGGATACGATGAAAATATGCAAGAAAATGAAATGAATGCATTTGGTGAAACATTAATAACAAGGACGAGAGAAGGAATAGATAGGACGGAAAGGTCAGGTAGCAGTGATAATTTGCTTTTTCAAACTATAACCACTTTTACTAGGGAGTCTATAGACAGGAGTGAAAAATCATAATGTTAATATACCCTAAAGTGTTATTTGTAACGAATAAAGATGATTTAGCAATAGATTATTTGATATATAATTTTAAGGATAGAAAAATACCATATTTGAGATTAAACTCAGAAGATATTGTAGAATACAGCATAACCTTTGATTTTACTGATGATATTAGTGTGAAATATAACGATTATAAGTATAACTTTAGGGACCTACATTCAGTTTACTTTAGAAGGGCTCCTACAATATTTCCTAATTGTCAAAACTTAGATGACACTAATTTTATCAATGGAGAAAGAAGGGATTTTTTAGAAGGCCTGTATTTGGCATTAAATTGTAAATGGATTAATCCATTATTCTCTACATATAAAGCGGAAAGAAAAATATATCAGTTATCTGTAGCCAAGGAAGTAGGATTTAAGATACCCAATACCATTTTATCAAATGACCCTAAGCAGATAACAAATTTTAAAAAAAATAATAGCAACTGCATTATTAAACCAATTTGTCACGGATTACAGATTACAAAGAATGGAGCATACTCAATTTATACTTCTGAAATTAAAGATACTGACTGGTTGGAACAGGATGCAATTTTCGAATCTCCTGTTCTTATACAAAATAAAATAAAGAAATATCGTGATATTAGAGTAACTGTTATTGGCAAACAAATATTTTCAGTCGAAATAGAAACTAATGATATAGACAAAACTGATTGGAGAAAACCCAATCTATTAAAAGATTACAAAGAACATAAATTACCTGATGATTTACAGGCTTTAATTTTTGAAATGCATAAAAAATTAGATTTAGTGTATTCGGCATTCGACTTTATATTAACTCATGAAGGAGAATATTATTTTCTTGAAACTAACCCTGCTGGAGAATGGGTATGGTTGGAACGGGAACTTAACTTGCCAATTAGCGATGCAATTATTAGTGAATTACTGCACTAAAAGGGGGGCTGAGATAATGGATAATTGGCAAGATAAATATTTATGTCCTTTGATAGAAAAAGAGAAGTTTAATTTGAAAAAGGTTAAGAAGTTAGTAGATGATTTTAGTTTCCTGTTTATACATTCGATATCTTTTCATGAGACACCTAAAGAACCTAATGAAGAATTACCTGACTTTACATCTAAAGATACTGATATGGTATATAGTGTTTGCAGAGAATTTTATAATGATGCTAACGAGAGAATTGATAAATTAGAAGAAAAAGCGATAAAGTTATTGTCTTATGTTTCGGCTCTCTTTGCATTTATATCTTTCGCATTTATAAATACTTCAATTATCCTTACAAAATTAATATTAGCAATATCAATGGTGTTGTTAGTGTTATCAATGTTGATTTCCTTTAGGTGTGTTAATGTAAAAGGAAGGAAGTCATTTTTTATACCAGATGTATTTGACTTCAAATCAGATATTCCTAAGGATAATTTCGATAAAAAGGTTATATCAAAGAAACTATTAAATTCTGCAATATATAATCAAAATATTGGAGACAATACCGCTGATATTTTAAAAGCAGCAAGATATATCTTGGCGCTGGCTTTGATTGTTAGTACAATTGGATTTATTACAGGTATTGGGGGCTATTTTAAAACTTCTGATGCTGCTACAACAGTAAAAATAGAAAATCAAGTTGAATTAAAAGATATTCAAGGCAAATTAGATATTATGAATAAGACATTAGAACAAATTAGTAATAACATTAATAATTTAGATAATGAAAAGTTGCAAGAAGAGATTAACAGATTATCAAATGAATTAGAATTATATAAGACAAATTATGAAAGTTTGTTAAAAAGATTAGAAAATATAGAGAATAGCATTAATATAGAAGGTAATTAAATACTTATGAGAAAGGTAAGGTAAAGCAATGGGGGTATTTACTGTTCTTACAGACTATCTTAAGAATACTTTTTCTAAACTAAATCAGTATACAATATTGCAATTATTATGGGTAGATAGAGGAAATAGAAAAATTCTTCGTAATTTGTATGATAAGTGGATTATGAAGGATTTGTTTATTAAAGGGATGGCTATCCTTGCTCCTGAACCTGACCTCTTAACCCTAACCCCTTAACCCTATACTAACGGAACAAGTTTATTTAATGGAGTTAATGGAAAATAATGAAGTGGAACCTAACGAGGCATACAATAGGAATACAATTGAAGTGAGAACACTAGTTTTGTATAATGCGTATATCAAGTTTATGGATATGATATCAAAATGAACCACCTAACTTTAGAACTAGAACAGATGAACTATGATGGCTGCATTAGTATCCTACAATATAATATTATACAGGGAATCATCTTTAAAAAGATATAAATCAAAACCATTATATGCTCATTTAGAAAATTAATTTCTTACTAAAGGATTAATTATTAAATAAGCGTAAAAGGAGAAATGATGTTATGATATTTGATTTTTTAATAAGTATAGCATCAAGTAAAATGTATGAAGAATTAAAAAAATTTATTGATAGAAAGTCTTTGCAAAAATTAATAGAAACCTTGAAACAAAAAACAATAGAATTTGAAAGAAGGAATGATGGCACTATTATAGTTAGTAGTCAGTTTAATAACTATGTAAATAATTATAATGTTTTATTTAAAATAATGGAACATGTACTGCAGCCAGATATATCTAAACTTCCAAAAGCAATATTTGTAGACAATATGACTGAAAACATTATTACATATTGTGAAGAAAATGGATACAAGCCAAAAGTTACCGATAAGAATATAACAAAGGGCTTTGTTGAAATGATTTATTCCATTGTAGAAAATTTTGCAAAAAATAAAGTTAATCCAGATGATAGGTATTTAATATATACTATTATTCAGACGAAAGGAAGCATAGAATTACAATTAAAAGAAGTAAAGGATGAATTACAACAAGTAAGAAATGATTTTTGTAGTGATAAAATATTGTTAAAACTAACGGATGAATGGTTTAAGGAACAAAACCAAATTGCTATAAAAAATTTAGGTGATAGGTATTTGCCTCAGATAAACGTATCTCTTGAAATTAGCGATGTTTTTGAAGGAATCGCTAGAAGTAATAAATTTAAAAAGAAATTCATTACGAATGCGAATGACGTACTTATTTCACTTAACAACATCAAAGAAGAGAAAGTATCAAAATATATTCATAAACTTACCGAAATTATTCACAAGATTCCATTTAACAATATGGATTATTTTGATTTCAATATTATAATTAATTTACTAAATAAAGTTATTGATGAAATAAAGAATATAGAGAAAGATGTTAACAAAAATAGTACATCATATGATTATAAACTATATAAAATTCGCCAAGCATATCATAACATTAATAACTTTATGGATTATCTAGAAAGTAAAGAAATTGAACTTTTTAATAATCCAATACTATTGATTCAAGGTGAAGGGGGTATTGGGAAGTCACATTTAATAGCAGATGTTGTAAGTAAAAGATGTGAAGAAAATAAAAAATCAATTTTGCTATTAGGGCAGCAGTTTAACGCCTATGAAGAACCTTGGAAGCAGATATGCAATTTTCTTGGATTGAATACATCTGCTGATGAATTGTTAGATAGTTTAAACATTATAGGAAAAAATCAAAAATCAAGACTAATAATTTTTATTGATGCAATTAATGAGGGTGGAGGAAAGGATTTATGGCCAAACTATTTGGCTGGGGTTATAGAAAAAATAAAAAAATATGAATATTTAGGACTTGTATTGTCTATAAGAACTACATACTTGAAGGCTATAATAGGTGATAATGAATATTTAAATGATTCTTTAGTAAAAATTACTCATTACGGATTTAGAAATGTAGAATATGCTGCAATGAAAAAATTCTTTGAATTTTATAAGATACCGCAACCTAATGTACCACTAATGAACCCAGAGTTTAGCAATCCTCTATTTTTACTGTTGTTTTGCAAAAGTGTTGAAAACAATGTGGATTTTATTTCAGATATTTCTATAAGTACGGTGTTTGACAATTACATAAAAAAAATCAATTACAATTTATCTAAAAAATACAACTATTATGAATATATACCTTTTGTTAAAAGTGTTATTGAGGAGATTGTAAAATATAGAATTTCAAATAATTGCCTTAATAATTATATAAAAATTGACAAAATTATTGATTTAATAATAAAATCACAAAAGAAATACAACATAGAAGGTAATGTTATTGAAGGATTAATTTCTGAAGGTATATTAACAAAAAACATTTCATATGATGGCGAAGACTATATCTATATTACTTATGAAAAATTAGAAGAACATATGGTGGTTTCTTATATAGTAGATGATTTTTCTATAGATAATATTAGGAAACTAATAAAAGATGAGAAAATAAGGAATAGACAAGGGATAATAGAAGCATTGGCTATACAAGCACCAGAAAAAATAAATATGGAAATATATGAGTTGCTTGCTGATAGTGCTGACAGTTATGATACAATAATGGCATTTATAAATAGTCTTCATTGGAGAAAGGAAGATTCAATAAAGGATAAGGTAATTGACTATGTAAACGAGTGTGTTCGCAAATACAAAGGAACATTTGAAGAATTTTGGAACACTATAATTTTACTTTCTATTCGACCTAAACATCCTTTTAATGCCAAACGAACATTTAGGACTTTATATTCAATTCAAATGCCTGATAGAGATGCAATATTCGTACCATTGTTTAACGGAATCTACAATGATGATACGTCATCTATTAGTAGGCTTATTGACTGGGCTATGTTAGATGAAGATAAAGAACAAATAAGTGATGATGTCATAGAATGTGCAGCAATTATGTTATCTTGGTTTTTGTGTACCCCTAATAGGAATTTTAGAGATTGTTGTACTAAAGCAATAATAAATCTCTTAACGCATAGAAGTAATCTTGTAACAAATCTTTTAAATATGTTTAAAGACATTGATGACCCTTATATAAAGGAAAGACTGTATGCAATCGCCTATGGGTGTGCTGTAAAAGAAACTAATATAGAAAATCTAAAGCAACTATCTCTTTTTGTGTATGATAATATATTTAATAAGGACGAAGTATATCCACATATTCTCTTGAGAGACTATGCAAGGAATATTATAGAATATACTATTTATAAAGGTGTTGAATTAAATATTGATATAAATAAAATAAAACCTCCTTATAAGAGTACTTTTCCTTCAATACCAGCAGATAACGAAATAAAGAAATATAAGTATGATTATAATAGTGAGAGTTTTAAGGATTATTATTGGTCTCAAAACCGTATTTTAAATTCAATGAAAGTAGAATACTCAAGAGACGGTAAGCCTGGTGGATACGGTGACTTTGGAAGATATACGTTCCAATCATATTTCAAGAGTTGGAAACAATTACATCCAATAGATTTAATGAATATTGCAATAAAAAGAATTTTTGATTTAGGATATGATGTGGAGAAACATGGTAAATATGATTGGGAATTAGAAAGAAGAATTTACAGTACAGATTTTGAATCAAACGAACGAATAGGTAAGAAGTACCAATGGATAGCATTGCACGAATTGGCAGCACAGGTTTCTGATAATTATACAATGGTTGCTCCTTGGAGTTGGAGAAATAGAGAACAAATTTTTTGCCCAGGCTCATTTGAACCATGCATTCGTGATATTGACCCAACTGTAATAATAAAAAAAGATAGGATAAAACCTAAATTTTTCATTAATGTAAGTCAAATTTATAAAAATTTTGATATAGAAAATGAATTATGGTTGAAGGATTTTTCTGATGTGCCTAATATTGCAGAATTAATAAATTTACCTATAGAGAAAAATAAATGGTTACTATTAGATGGATTTTATAACTGGACTGAACTAACGGAAATTGGAAGAAAAAAATATGATTATCCACAAAAAAATTTCTGGATAAGTATAAAAAGTTATATAGTAAAGTCAAAAGAGTTTAATAGCATAATTGAGCAACTAAAAAACATAAACTTTATGGAAATAGAGTTGCCAGAATGTTCAGAAGGAACATCATTATTTAATAGAGAGTATTACTATTCAACAGCATATGATTTTTTTAAAAAGGACTATTATAATGGTGTTAAGTGGAGAGAAATTATTGAACCGAACAAACATAATATTTTAGGTAAAGTTATGGTACCAGTTGAGAGATATTTTCGTGAAATGGGAAATGATTATTCTACAGAAGACGGCTTTGGGTGGTATAAACCATGTGAAGACATTATTAAGGATTTAGGACTGAAGTATGGTGACGAAAACTCAGCATTATATGATTATAATAATAATTTAATTTGCTTTGATACAATGGAATTATGTAATGAAGAATTAGGCTTTCTTATTAACAAGGAATCTTTGTTTAAGTTTTTAAATTTAAATGATTACAAAATTTTTTGGACTGTCTTAGGAGAAAAAAGAATATTTAGTGCTACAATGTTGGATAAGCAAGTATATTCTATACCAACTTTTTCAGGGGTATATTATATAACTGACTCAGGACTGGACGGAAACATAACTGAATTTGATGAGTGATATCTAAAGATACCTTTGACACATACCTTTATGCACTAGAGTAAACTAATAAATTTAACTCAGTGTAGTAGATGCAGGATAATTCCTAATTTGCTACGAGGTTATTTGTTTTTAAGATAAGAGCATTAAGGTGTAAGAATTGAGGAGATTAGACGTCTTATTTATATTTCGAATATAATAATATCGATATAGTAATAGAAAAAAGTTAAATAACTTCTTAACTCTTAATCCTAGAAACTTATCCCTATCCCGGGCATTTCAAGTACGTTACGGGAATACAGGGTATATTACGGAATTTTTATGAAATTATAGGAATTATGAATTAAAGAAATAGGTAAAAAGGTTTAAGAGTGCTGAGTATTATATGATTATTAAGAATGATTAGTTGATTAATGAGAATCAAGCACATTTAAAAGAAGACATGAGTCATCAGGGACTTTATGGAACTAAAGCATCAATTGAAAGGTGTGTAATGCAATATGGAAAAGAAATTGACATGGGATGAACTCAAGAAAGTGATTACTGAAGCAAAAGGAAAAAACATTATAAAGGCTATGCCTGTTAGTATTCCTAAAAGTGCTCTAAAATATGACCGAATCACTATCGCAAAACGGAGGACTTGGGAACGATTAGGGATTTGGGTTGATTAAACGAATTTAGGTTAAAGGGTTTAGGGCATGTTACTGGAAATTCAGGTGCATTATAGGCATTCAAGGTACATTACGGGGCTAAGGTATTTGTAATATAGTTATGAAAAGTAAGCATAGAATGTACTATAATATTTAAACAAAAGTGAAAACTGAAGTGCGTCGACACCTCAACCCTAGAACCTTTTAATAAATAGGGCTATTAAGATTTTTTGAGTGCTTTGGAGATTTAGCGGTCTTTCCAAGCCGTTTTTTCTTAACAGTCTGTAAAAGTTAAATCTTATTCGTTTGTAAAAACTTCTTCTAAGTGAACCTTTAGCCCAGAAAAAGTTTGAGATACTGCACAATCATCGCCTTTGTAAATAGCAGTCTGTTTATACTCATCTTCCTCAAATATATATACTTCAATAGTTTTAAGTTTTGGATTTATCATCCAATATTCTTTTATGCCAAATTCCATATAAGTAATATACTTTCTTATTCTGTCATGGGTTTGATTAGAAGTAGAAATTATTTCAATAATTAAGGCTGGTACACCCTCATATACGTTTTCCATTAATCCAGTTTTATCACAAACCACCATTAAATCAGGCTGAACTTTTACTATGTCAGTTTTGTCTTTATTTGTTAACCAGACATCCAGTGGGGAGATGAATACCTCACAAGATTTGCTCCTAAAATAATTCCTGAATTCTGCTGCAATATTTAACAGAATTCGCTGATGGTCTACTGATGGGGAAGGAAGATAGATTACTTCACCATTAAAGTATTCAAGTCTATCTTCTCCCTTGTCCATTTCTAAAAACTCTTCAAGGCTTACTATTTTCGTTTCAGGAGTCACATCTTCACTTCCTTTCCAATAATATTTTACGCTATCCTATAGAGATGGTACAAGGGGCTAAAGAATTAAAGGTTAAAGGGATTAGGAATAAGTAAAGACATTTTAATTCAACCAATTAGTATTAGGGTTCAGCAGCATCAGATTCATTATCTAAGTTAGATTTTAGACTTTTTATGTATCCATACAGCATTTTTATTAGTTCCAGAAATTTCTCATCTAAAATCTTGAATTGTTCTTTACTTATATAGTTGTTCTGATATGCTGTTAACAGATGGTTTCTCGTTTCACCACAACTGCCAAGGGCAGCATTGGCATGAAATAATTCCCGTTTGATAAACAGTTGTGTATTTCCCTCTGCGATGTTTGCAGAGATGCTGCGACTGCTTCTAATGATTTGGTCGACAAGTCGATATTGTTCATGACTCGGAAACCCTTTAACCAATTCTCCTATTTCCTGCTCAAGACTATTTGCCTTCTGCCAAACCTTAAGCGTCCTAAAATCCTTTATGAGTAAATTTTCGCACATATAACTCATCCTTTCAAATCGATTTTTTACATTATACAAAGGGTTAGGGGTAAGTCAAATTCTGATAGTAAAATTTTTGTAAAGTAATTACTGAAGGGCAAAAGGGTTAAGAATTCATATTATACATATTAATCCCTTAGCCCATGTACCTTTTGCCTAATACCTTAAACTAGTTTTTGTCGCTTAAAAATCCATATAAATGCTGTAGTGTCAGAGGGTCGAGGGATTTTATTAAATACATATATAATAAGAAAAGGGATAAGAAGAAAGGGAAAAGGATTTAGGGAAAAGATGATAAAAACACTTGAAAATGTATTTGATGATTTAATATAAAATAATCGCCTATTAATAAAAAGGTATTTTATTAAATCAGAATTGAATACCTCCGTTACAATATATTTGTATGCTTACCAATTCAGGTAAGCAATTTTTTTGTAAAACAGACTTGAAATTTTAAAGATTAATTTACTAAAAGAACTATAGCGAACTTAAATTTATCAAAGAAATGGAGGAATTTTCATGGAGAATAAGATTATCTTAGGAGTAGACAATGGAAATGCTTATACTAAAAGCAGTGAGGGTTTTAGTTGTCAGTCGGGCTTTACAAAATCTGATGTAGAGTCTATTACAAAACAAAATCTTCTTATATATCAAGGTGTTTATTACAGCATAGGAAACAACAGGTCGAGTGTTCAATTAGATAAGACTCGGAATCAGGATGCATTTATATTATCTTTGGCTGCAATAGCAGATGCAATAAACAAAGCAGGAATAGAACCGAAAGCAGATGTACTTTTAGGTGTGGGGCTTCCTATCATTTACTACGGCAAAATGAAACATAAATTCAGGGAATACTTTATAAGGGACAATATCAAGTTTAGTTTTAATGGAAGCGATTATGCGGTTAATATTGTTGATTGCAGGGTATACCCCCAAGGTTACGCAGCCTTTATTAATATCTACAAAGACTATAAAAATGTATCAGTAGCAAACGTAATTGATATCGGTGGCTATACTACAGATTTTTTCATAGTAGAAAACGGGATAATTAATACGGCATCCTGCTATTCGCTGCCGAACGGTACAATCACATTGTTTGCATCCATACAGCAGGAATTATTAAAAATAAATATTAATCTGACAGAAAAGCAGATACAGGATATTATCTTAGGTAAGCAGCCAGTTTTATTTGATGCAGATATAAATAAAATGATAGAAATAAAAGCAAGAGAATATGTAGAGAATTTGCTGACAAAGATTTTGGAATACGGTTTTGAATTCAGAAACCCAACAATAATCGTTGGTGGCGGGGGTATGATGTTGAAGAAATATATAGAGTCTTCTGATAGAGTAAAATATATAGAAAACCTTGACCAGTTTGCTAATGCACGTGGATATAAGATTTTGCTGGAACAAGAACTAAGAAGGTGATTTTATGGCAACAAAACGAATAAACCTATCTTTTTCTATGGATAGGGAGGAGGATGTCAAAGTATATAACATACTTTCTGCACAAAAGTACAAAACAGATTATGTAATTAAGGCAGTGTTAAGTTATATAGGAGAAAGGGATAAGGGCCTAGATAAGGAAATAATTAAACAGGCTGTAAAAGAAGCAATAGCAGAATGCGGAGGAATTACCATAGAAAACAAGGGAAAAGAGAATGATAGTTGCATACAACATGAATTGCCTAACGATATATTTGATATGTTTGATAATCTATAGACTTTAACCTTTACAAGCAGTGAAGTTTAAGACTTCCTGCTTTTTTCTTGTATAAAAGTATAGGTGGAGAGACATTGAATAAGCCATAAATTTCCTTATGTTAAGCCTTATTCCTCCTTGCCCCCTTTCTCCTAATTCCTTATTCCATAATACAAAGTCCCAAAAAGAACTGGAATAAAAAGTTAGGAACTAAAAGGAACTATAATTCGAGGATAATTAAAATTAAAGGTATACTTCTTTACAAATAATTTTAGGATATGCTATATTTAGAATGCATTCTGGAGAATGTAGTTGGTAAATGGGCAAAATAGGGGAAGAGATTGCTTTGTTGCAGTTTCTTTCCCTATTTTGTATAAAAAGCAATTTTCTTTTCAGGAGCATGAAGTGTAAAACTCGATTTTAGAAATGTTTTCCTTATAAGAAAATAAGTAAGATAAATTATTAGAAATCATTCTTTTTCTATAAAAAACAGAGCAAATGCATAGTTTTAAACAGGTAAAGGGTTTAGAAACGATTTTAAAGATTTAACGAGCAAAAAAGTGATTCTAAAAACATAGTTTGAACAGGTAAAGAGCAATTTTAGATTAGAGTGAAGAGAAACTAGGTTTAATCATAAATAATATGAGCATTATTTTTTCTTACCCATTGAATCTTATAAAAAAATAAAAAAGGCTTTCCAGCAAAAACTGAAAGCCTTTAAAAAATATTAATCAGGTAACCATTCTTCTAGATATTTTATCATCTCACTTACATCTGGATATTGCTGTGAGAACCTTTCAGGTGCCAGTTCGGGCATTTTATCTGATAAGTTGCTTAGCAATTGCTTTAACTCATTCAGCAAGTCTATCCCGTCGTTGTAGTTATAATGGTAAACAGTTTCAAGTATGTCAAGGTAATATTCGGCATCCTGGTATTCCCTTGAGTCTTTACCAAAGTTCTTGTCTATTGCAGAAAGGATATTCTTAATTTCTTGTTTTAAATTCTTGGCTTTCATATAACCACGTCCTTTCATTTGATTTTAAACAGGATACAGAATTATGGTTTGTAAAGTCAAGTTTTTTTGTATAAAAATAATTTTTAGAACTATGGCATATTAAAAAGGAATACTGACATCGTCATATACAGGGGTGAAGTTGCCATCATCCAGTATATCGGTGATAGGGGCTATACCAGTTGAAGAATGGTAACTTTCATTTTTAGGGATATAATCCCATACATCAAAATCTTTATTTTTTATTATATTGCCTACAATAGCCGCAATCTGTTTTTTCGAACATTTACTGTCTATTTTTTGAATTAAATCTAAATCAAATCTCTTTTTAAGGTGAAACAGTTGTGCTTTAGAAATGTTGATTAGGTTTTCTTCTATATTTCTTTCTTCTTGAGTACTGTCTGTATTAGTATTGTTGTTTTCTTTTACGGCATTCTCTGTTTCATCAGTATCCTGCATGTCATGATAATCTTTTGTAGAAAGGTTAAAGAGAATTTTTATTTCTTCTTCTCTAAAGCAGCATAATTTCTTTAATACTGCAAGTTGCTTATAATTCATATCCTTTAAATCTATATGCTTAACAAGTGCTTCAGCAAAACCGATTACTTGTTTAATGTTTCTTGGGTTTATGGATAGAATATCACTTTCAGTATATAGGCCTGTTTTTAATAGAGCATTTAAATCTTCATTACTTGCAGGGGTAAATGAATAGGCTTGTTTTTCCCATAGGCTAATTAAAAGCCTTAGAATGTTATCATCACGCAGTTTAACGGAACAATCGGTAATATCTTTTCCCAGTTCTTTAAAGGTGCTTATAATTCTAATATTCCTGAAACCAAACTGCCAAAGGCGGTAGGCGGCTGCAATGCTTTTGCTTTGTCCAACTTTATGTTCATCATTATCAAAGAACAGGTTAACAGCCACATCTCTGCCGAAGTATTTATCAATTAAATATATTTGAAAGTCGGTTAAGTTTGCCTGCCCTGGAGAAACAGCGTCATATCCCATGCAGGAAAGTTTTATTGCATCTGCAATGCCTTCTGTAATCCATAATGCATTAATGCATTTATTCTTCAGTTCGTAAAGGTTAAAAAGGAAGTTTCCAGGTTTAAACGGAACAAAATTTCTAAAAGCCGTTCCGTTTTTATTTGCTGTCAAGTTATCCTGATAATCGGTCACGTTAAGGTATTTGTACTGTTTTGGAGCATTTAAATCTGTTTGTCGGCACTGGTACCCGACAACTATGCCAGTTTCATGGTCTCGAACGGGAAACAGGACTCTGTTATTCAGCATAAAGAAATCACTGTAGTAGAGTTGCTTCTGGCTAGCCTTATCAAAATAGATAAGTCCATATCTCAAAGCAGTATCTATGTCTATATTATATTTCTTACTCATAAAATCAGAGAGTTTATCGACAGAATTTAATTTATCTGCATTTTGAGTAAAGTCGTTAATCAGTTTACTGTTTTTAGCATCCTGAATTGCTTTATCATAATCAGTAATCCCATTGTCAATTATATTCTGGGCTTTATGATGCCTAATGGTCATTTCAAGGTTCAGTGCTTCCAGTATAAAACCGGGCTTGTTTGTAGAATTGGAAGGACAAACCTTGGAAGAAGGCTTTATTTGTTCTTCTTCCCTTTGGATTTGGCGGCCTTGTGATTCTGCTGCATTAGAAAAATATCTTTCAGGAAGCAGCCAGATATTACAGTAGTCGGTATATCTAAGGCTATTTGTTTTATGATAGCGTTCCAGTATTTTATCTTTTAACTTCTGCTCAAAATCAGCGATTGAGTTGAATCCTAGATTCAGGCCAGCAAAGTTGTTTGCGGCAAAAATTTTTGCTTCATTGAGGCTGTTCCTACCTGAGAAATTTTGCATATACATGATAAATTCAAGGTATGTACCGCTTTTACCGCAGGCGTTGCAGTGAAAGTTCCGTTTGTTGTCATTTAAAGATAAAGAGGTAGGGTTATCTGCCCCGGGGTGAAACGGACAGACAAAACGTCCTTTGTTATACTTTCCTTTAAGCCCGTAGAAGTCTTTCAATTTTGCGGCAGTGAGAGACTGCTGGATTAGAGGTTCAATATCATTTAGGTATTGAAATATTAAAACACCAACATCGTGAGATGTCTTTTTGGTAATGATGTTATCTAAACTGCTGTTCATAGGCTATTCCTCCGTTCCGTAATTTTTAATGAACGTATTATAGCCATAAATCAGTGCATTTCAAGAAGAACTTTATTTTGTAACAAAAATGTAACAAAAAAATAAAGCCTAAAAATTTGACAAACTTAAAAATATGGTTAATATGTTATTAATACTTCAAGGTACTTCAGTTCAAGAAAACTTTGCGAAACATTGAGAGACGCCTTGAAGTTAATGAAGTATGAAGTATTAATGAAATATTCTAATCAATTTTAGTTTTGGTTCAATTCTTGTTTTGAACTGAAGTAATGAAGAATGAAAATTAATACTTGAAATGCCTTATATTCAATCCTTAATATGCCTTACAAATAAAGTAAGGAGGCATATAAGGCATGGATATACA
This sequence comes from Petroclostridium xylanilyticum, assembly GCF_002252565.1. NCBI lineage: Bacteria > Bacillati > Bacillota > Clostridia > Eubacteriales > Oscillospiraceae > Petroclostridium > Petroclostridium xylanilyticum. Next base: position 335,166 of record NZ_NPML01000018.1, on the reverse strand, counting down.
GGTATTAAAGGTTTCAGGAAATGGTAATATTAACGCTATTGCTGATACAATTAATAAATACGTAGTTGAGGATGGCATTGTCCATATTGATGCTATAGGTGTAAAGGCAACATATACGACAGTAAAAGCCATTATACAGGCGCTTGAATCTCTGGTGAATAAAGGGTATAGGTTTAATTTGAGGCCGTATTACATTAAAGTAAACACAACAGGAAATGATATACAGCCAATTAGTAAGACTGCCATTCGATGGACATTGATTGCTAAGGAAAAAAGCATTTAATCTTGCAGCAACTACAGAGGTGTTAAAATGCAAAAACGTATTCTAAGTGTTTATTATAGTTATACAGGAGATAAGGAAGTACCTCAGATAAGGCTGCAAGGCAAATGGCTTAAGGAACTTGGGTTTGAAATAGGGAAGAAGATAGTTGTTTTAGCAAAAAATGGAGTTTTAGTAATTAGGATTGCTTCTGCTAAAAATAACGTTAGTTTAGTTAAAAAGGATAATAATAAGGTCTTTAAAAAGAGTTGTTAAATATATAATACGTAACGGAGCAGGTTAATACCTGCCTCGATTTATGGGAAGTACGCTATAACCTTATACTTAACATTTGTAAGATTAAATTTATTGCATTTTGAGATATTACTTGTATTCTTTTATCACTGCTTTAACTATAAAGCAGTGATTTTTCTCTTCATTTTTAAGTTTTGCTATGATACTATTAAAGTATTAATGTTTAACTGTATTTGATGTTCGAAACTATAATTAGATGATAAAATATGAAGAATAAAGAATATTTTGTTGAAACTAGCAATAACAAAATTACTTATACTGTAGTTAAAACCAAGCGGAAAACAATAGGGATAACTATTGATATGAACGGTGAGGTAAAGGTATCCGCTCCTTTACGCATCAACGAAAAACAAATTTGCGAAGTAGTACAGAAAAAAGCAGACTGGATTGTCAAAAAAGTAAATGAAGTAAGAGAAAGGAAGGCAAATACGGTATGCAGGGAATTTGTAAGTAGGGAGAAATTTCCGTATCTTGGTAAAGAGTATACCCTTGAAATAGTGGAAAGGGATTTAGGCAAGGTTGAAGTACTTATGCAGGAAGATACTGTGGTAGTTTACATATCTCAGGGAATGTCAGAGGAAAGCAGGAAACAGGCAATAAAAGAAGCATTAATAAAATGGTACAGGCAGCGTTTTGCTGAAATTGTTAAAGAAAGAATTGAAAAGTATTCTTTGCAACTCAAAGTGGCTCCCTGCAAAGTGGTGATTAAAGACCAGAAAACCAGATGGGGGAGTTGCAGCAAAAAGGGAAATATAAACTTAAACTGGAGGTTGGTCATGGCACCTATTGATATAATTGATTATGTAGTTGTACACGAATTGTGCCACCTAAGGATTATGAACCATTCAAAGGACTTCTGGAATCTTGTAGTGTCTATCCTGCCAAACTATACTGAGGGCAGAGAGTGGCTGAAAGTAAACGGAAATAGATTGGGAATATAGTTTTACAGGGTTAAGGGTAAAAGGATTAAGGAATTTAAGATAAGTTTTACAGATTCACAATCAACTTTTCCCTTGTCCCTTAAACCTATATCTGATAGAATACAACCAGAAAATATTGTCCATAATTTTAGTATTGGAAAAGTTTGCTGTATTATTATAAATGTAAAAAACAACAAGGGAGGAAAAGTACATATGTCGGAATACGTGTTCAGGAACGTGAGTCAGATAGGTGAGAAGGAATATCAAACTGTTATTGATGGCCAGGAATTAGCGCAGATGTGGAGGGATGGGATAATAACATATAACCCAGAGATTCAGAGAGGAACAAAGGTTAAAAGGGGAAAGGACAATACGGAAACTGAGGTTGCTGTGTACAGCAAAGCCAATGTGAAAAAAATCTATACTTCTATGCTGTCAGGCCAATATTTCACAGATATGATTACATTAAATGTGCTTGAAGATGGCAATGAAAAAGTCGAACTTGATGAGGAGGGGAACCTTACTGTAGACGGTGAAATAAATATCTCCGATGGACAGCACAGAATCAGGGCTTTGGCCATGATTCTCGAAGGAAACGAAAAAGGGAATACAGCCTTTGATTTAACTGAACTTAAATTCCCTGTAAAAATCACCAATTATGATGTGCAGACTGCCCAGCAGCAATTTCATCAATTCTCCCAAGGGCTTAAAATTAGTTCCAGTCGTGCCGAGTATTTCAATCGGTCAGGACTTGCAAACATTATTGTCAGGGAACTTATGAAAAGTAGCGACCTGGCTGGTAGGGTGGAAGTGGTAAGAAATTCAATACCTAAAAAGGACGAAAAGCATATTGTTACATTTGCAACTTTGGTAAATGCTATACAATTAGTGTATGAGGATTTAGAGACAAGGGTTCAGGCGATGGAATTATCTAAATACCTTGCAGAGTTTTTCAATGAACTGATAAACATTATACCTGAACTTCATAACTACGAAAAGAGGGCGAAAAGTAAGGAAACATCGCTATTAGGGGAAAACTTCATGTTCTACGGGTATGTGGCGATAAGCAAAGTTCTAAGGGAAAAGGAAAATTGGAAGGAGTATCTGCCCCTTATAAATGAACTTGACCTGCTAAAATCCTCTAAAGTATGGTACGGTGAAGTGATAAAGGGTGGAAAGGAAAGAGGATATTCTATTATTAACACCAGTGAAAGCAGGCAGAAGTTTAAAAACAAGATAGAAAGAATGTTTAAAAAACTGTTAAACGAAAAGACTGAATAATTAACATTATTTAACTAGGCTGACGGGTAGTTGTAGTATACTAATCTGTCAGCCTTTTTGGTTAGAGAGGAGGGTTAAGGAATTAGTTATAAGGTTGATATTTAATGCATGGTTATATTTTTGTCACATTAAAATTCACCAAACTCCTTAATCCATAAGCCTTTGACCTAACTATAGGGTAAAGGGTAAGAGATTAAGATAAAAGTGTAGAGTAAAAATATACTTGACGTGAATAACTAATTGTATATAAAATGCTTCAGTAAAGAACTGGTTTCATCATTTATGCTCCTCTTATTAAACTGTCTACAATTAAGAAAGTAGGCAGTTTTTTTATTTCCAATTACAGGCAGGATGGCTACAAGGTAAAAGACAAAAAATTTTTTAAAAAATATAAAAAATGGGACTAAAGTCCTATAGAAAATCAGAGTTTTCTTATTTTCATGTGTTATGCTTATAAATAGAAGAGTTAAAAAGGAATTAAGGAGTAGGGGGAAAAGGCATGAAGGAGTAAGCAAAGAAAATAAATAAAAAATTCTGCAAAAAAAATTAAAAAATTCTAAATTGCATTTGATGGCAAAAAAATGGTGTTAAACTAAAAATAGAGGATAATTTTGAGGGGGTGAGTTTCTATGGAAAGTAGGGCAAGAAGTCCAAATAAAAGAAAAAAACAGAAGGTAGCATTCAGCAAAATGTTTCTTCTGAAAACAAAATATGTGATTACAAAACTTATTCATAACAAATTATATAAGAAAAAATGAGAAAAGTGGACAGATAGATAGGTAATAAGAAACAAAGGTGGATTTGCTATGATTGATAAAAATGAATAGGCTCGAATTGAAGCCAAACTTAATGCAGTTCAAAAGGGATGTTACGCAAGGACTTATACTATAGAGGAAATCTATGAAATTGTAGAAGAAGTAGAAAAATTCTCAAGGTGGATGTACAAATTTCTTACGTATGGAGAATCTATAGGAGTGGCTATTAGTTATAAAGCAAGTGGAGTTTCAACTTATATAACGATATCTTTCAATGCAAGCGGAAAAATAAGAGATATTGAAATATCCCGTAGAACAGCCAGACGCCCAAAGGGTGTAGATAGAAGATTCATATTAAACAAGGAAGGTCTTTTACGGCATTTCGAAACAGAAAAGTTGAGCCCGAAGTTAACTAGTTATTTATAAAATTCGCTGGGTTTTACGAGAGCGGGATATAAACATATATATGATTTTAAATCCTGATAGGATATTTTAACGAAATAGCACCTATATCACAGGTGAGTATCTTATACGTTATGAAGACAAAGAGTAAATTAATTTATTCTTATAAGAGAGTTACTTAATTGTAATTCTCTTATGAGAAGTAATAAAGTATAAAATAATAGGTTAAGAACAGGAGGAAATCAAATGAAGAAACAAATTAAAATTCATATTCCATATTTAATAAAAGAAATTTTCGAAAAGGTAGTTCGGATGGATAGTTTTGGTAATTATATCTACGAAACGACATTGATATTTTACTGGAATGAGTTAGATTGCTTTGCAAAAAAGTTAGATTTCACCACTGCAGAAGAAACTGATTCAATTAATGGTGAAATAATTGGACAAGTCTCTATTTCAACAGATGGAGATAGTGCATGGGACCATATTACTGCAAAAGAATGGTTAAGAAAGGATATAGAGGACGAACTTTATGAAATGTTAATAAATCAAGGATATGAGCCTATTTTTATAAAACATATTCAAGTATTTGGTTATAATTTTGATGAATGTAAGTGTACGTATTCTGCAATAATTTCTGATGAAACTGAAGTAAATGACTTTTTACACTATTACAATGAAAGTTATAAATACATTGCTAATTTTGATAATATCTATATTCTGACAGAAAAAGAGGCAAAAAGGTATAAGGGGTCTATAATACAAGGTTAAAGTTTTAAGTAATAGACTACCTGAGCAAAGAAGATGATTGTCTTAGTGATATATTTGCTGTTCTTGAGGATGATAGGGTATAATTAGATAGATGATTATTTTCACCGTGATAACTTAATTTGGTTAAGAGACAAAGTGCATACCTTAACTGGTATGTACTTCATTTATGGAGAATTTTAGGAATGTAAAAGGATTCCTGCTTATAATTATCGAATAAAATTAGTGTAGATAGTCTAAATGGTGATAAAGGATAGTAGTATCGGCAGTAGATATTTGCCTATTATTAATATATTCATTATCTGAATGATATAATGGCTTCAGCCTGAATAATTTGACTTGAATGGTCAGATTATAGTTCAGTTACAGGAAAGATTGGTGTAAAATGTATTGTAGATAATAAAACCGAGAATCAAAATGGAGAAAAGGCCGATATTACATGTATATGTTAATTGGAAAAATCGATTATTTTAAGGGAGTTGGTTTTATGCCAAGAGGAATAAGGGTTAAACCAAGTAAGCCAGCATCATTGTTTGGTATGATAGTAGGTATTGTTTTTGTGTTTATTGGGTTATTTGTAGCAATTCCCAGTGCAGGTATGTTTGGTGTATTCTGGACACTGATTGCAGTTGGTATAACAGGGTTTCAAGCCTATAACTTTTTTGGTGACAAAGGTGTTGCGTCATGGGAGATAGACATTGACACTGGCGCAAATGCAGAGATGAAAAATCAGTCAATATCTGTAAGTGGTGATTTTGAAACGAGGCTTAGAAAACTGAACAGGCTAAAAGAAGATGGTCTGATTACTGAAGAAGAATTTCAGAAGAAGCGTGAAGAGATTTTACGGGAAAAGTGGTAGAGAAATAAGGTTGTAGGTGCTGGATTCTGTTTCATGGATTGATAATGCGGATTTGCTGAAATAGCGAGGTGTATAAGTTGTACAGGAGATGTTTGATGCTTTTATTGACAACAATAATAGTTTTTTCGACAGGCTGTAATACAGTGCAAAACAGTCAAATTTCTTTAGAGCAAGAGACACAAAAAGATAAAGTTAGAAACGAGGAGCATGGAACTGCTGACAGGACTAAGGATATTACAAAGATTGAACTTATCCTTGATACAAATGGACCTTACTGGAATGAGGTAAAACCTATATCCATTACAGACAATAAAATGATACATGATATCATATCCATGATAGAGGAAAGCAAACCATTGACGGACCAATCCAAAATAAGCAAAATGAGTGGAATGGCCCGTAAAAATAATAAGTTGATTATTACAGGAGCAGATGGCAGAGAAAAAGAGATTACATTTGCATATGATACTCTCTATGAGATAGGGTACATAGAGAAAGATGGGGAAAAGGTTGAGCCTGACTACAGTTTCTTTAGATATATTGCGGATTTAAATGAGTATACAAATCCTGATACGAATATTGAACATCAGGTAATACAACTATTTGGCAAGTATAACTGGACTGTTGACTATAGAATAAACACTTTAAAGGAGAAATTGCCTGAAAGTGTTAAACATAAGGCAGGAGAATACCCAGTAAAGATATACTGGGCTTATAATAATGAACTACCCAAGCAAATAGGTTTTGATTTTACTGAGTATCTTGGAAAAGATGTAGTAGTAGAGATTTACAGGCTGAGGGAATCGCTTCCCGAGTTTATGAAACCAAGAAGAGATGCAAGAGGTATTGTTCTTAAATATAATGACCAGATTATTGGAGCATATATCGATGCTGGAAGGCATGATTCTTTTGCATGTTCTCTCGATAGAAAGAGTTTAAAAGATATTACGGGTAAGGAATGGGATGGATGGATTGCAGATTATATCGATTATGAGGATGAATTGGAAATCAAGTTGTCCAAAATGGAGCCGGAGGATATTATTAGAGAGTATTTCAAGGCATTAGACAAACACGACATAAAAATGGTATGGGCCTGTATGATGAGGAAAAATCTATCACAGCACTTATCAACTAATATGGATAACCAATACCTTTTCAATAAGGACGAGGATAAAATTGACTACAACATTAATAGCGCAAAATTGTTGGAGATAAAAGAGTTAAAGGGATTTCACAATGAACCAGGGGTGTTGGAGTATCAGGTTAAAGTTGATTTTGATTTCAAGAAACTAATAACAGCAGATGATGGAATCTGGCCAAGATTTGTTATATTGAAGAAAGAATCTGAAAAAAGCGGCTGGAGGATTGACGGTGTTGGTACGGGACCGTGATTAGGGAGTATGTGATATAAAGCACATGCTTTAATAGTGTGCGCTTTTGCTTTTTATATCAAATTTAAAAGGATTTTAATTACAATTGTCGAATATTATTAAAAGAAATAGTAATAAGAGTTGATAAGGAATATAGGCAAGGTTGAATCTCAATTTTTATATAATTGATTTATGAGCAGGGGTGTTTTTATGGATATTAGTGCTAATAAAGATAAATTTATAGAAATTTTAACTAATTTTAAAGGAGATATTTTAAAATCTATCAGGGGTGCAATAACAGGTAGCGCAGAAGAGACTTTATTTCTTAAGGAATATCGTGGAAAAGTTAGTAAGGACAAGATAAAAGGGTATATAGAATTGAAGGTTGCTGTACATATTGTTTTTAAGTATATTTTGATTCGTTTAATTGAGGATACAAATCTTAAAATTAATTCTAAACTTAATGCTGAAGGTATATCAAAATGGAGAGAGATGAGCAAAAACTTCAGAAATGACTATGTAAAATTATTTCAATTTGCATGTGATGATTTAAGACGGGAAAAAGGAATAGGAAAGGCGTTTGCAGAGACTGCATACGATGATTATTATTCAAGGTTAAAAAGCATTTTCAATCCTTCACAGAATAGAGAGAAAAACTATTTGGAATTATTAAAGGATTATGATTTTAAAACTATGAACCCCAATACGGCTATCACTGTTGTAGAAAAGATATATCCTTCTGAAGAGAGGGAGAACCTCCAGAAGTATTTATTACCTTCACCTGCAATTGACTTTTTATTGAATAATCTTGGGATACGGTAAGGAGGTAGAACTTAAGTGGAAGAAGCAGTTATATTTAATAAGGATGCTTTAATAGACGAATTAAAACAGATTCATAAAAATATGGTTTCCGTATATAGGGAACTTTTTGCATATAAATATGATAATAATGAAGATTTTAGAAATTTCATTGAAAAAGAGTATAGAGAAAATGGTATAGGTAAGGATGATAAAGATAAGTGGAATGAGAATTTTTGCCATAGGACTTCTTATACGCTTATAAACAAGGTTTTGTTTATAAGGATATGTGAAGATAAAGGATTTATGTTTAATCCTGAAGAAGATTTTATTATGGGAGAGCCAAAAGACCCTAACATAGGGAAGAAATTATCTGCAAGGGGCAGAGATAAGTGGATAAGCCTGATTTCCAATTATACTTTTGGGGAACTGCTAAAGTTTGCTTTTGCTGATATGAAAGAATCCTTTAAAAATATTGCTCTTTTTAAAGAGGATAAATATGAGAAATTAAATCCTACTAAACAGGAACTTGAACTAAAGTTTATACTGGATAGCAAGGAATATAAAAAAACACCAATTTATAGTTATGAGGAAAATGTTGCTAAAATTATTGAAAAACTTGATACATCGAAATTTGACTTTAATGTTCCTGCAGAAGGGAATATACTTGGTGACGTTTATGAAAAATTCATGGACAGGGAAACCCGTAAAGCAATTGGACAGTTTTATACTCCAGATTTTGTTATTGAATATATTTTAAATAATACGGTTGCAGAAGCAGATGTAGTTGAAAATCCTTTTGTTTCTGTTTTAGACCCTGCATGCGGCAGCGGACATTTCCTGATTATGGCATATGATATATTGAAAAAGAAGTTTGAAGAAAACATAGATAGGTTAAGAGAAAAATATGCTGATGTAGATTATATATATAAAAATGAAAATATGAAGGGTAAGGAATACTGGGTAAAGGATAGAATTCATTATCACATTCTAAAGCACTGTATTTTTGGAGCGGACATAGATAGTTTTGCTGTTCAGTTGACTACTATTAATCTGCTGCTAAAAGACCTTGAAAATTTTACAGATGAATTGAACATCATGGAATGCGACAGTTTGATTAAATGGGAAGAGGATTATGATTGGCAGGATTTAAAACAACAGTTAGAAAATCATAGTCTTTATTTTACAATAAATTATAAAGATATGGCTGGAATACACAGACAAGATACTTTGAGTAGGGATAAGGCAGAGGAGTTAGTAAGGCTTTGTGAATTTTGGGCTAAAAAATATGATTATGTAGTTGGGAATCCACCATATTTTAATATTAGTAAAGAAAAATCGAGACAGTATGATTTTTTAAGGGATGGTGTATTAAATATTTCATCAATTTTTGTATACATAGGATTAAAACGATTAAAAGATTTAGGAAGTTTGGGATATATAATACCCAAAGTGACTACTTGGGTAAAATCGTACAAACCTATAAGAGAAGAAATAATTAAATATCATATTAAGTCACTATGTGATGTTGGGATTGCTTTTGATGATGTAGGTGGAGAACAAACTATCTTTTTAATAAAAAAAAGTAATGAAAAAACAGATACAATGATATATACAAGACTTAATTATAGAATGGATAACTTTGAAAACTTCCATTTAGTGAAAGAAGAATATTTACAGAAAGATATATTGCATATGTATTTAAATGATAAAAATATTAACATTTTTAATTCTATTAAAAACAATAAAGAGATTCTACCATTAGAGAGAATATGTAGCATTTTTAGAGGAGCACCAATTCAAAGTAAAATAGAAGTTATATCTTTATCTTGTGATGATAAACATCAATATAGGATTTTAGGCGGGAGAAACATCGAAAGATATTATATTCGAGATTCCGTTTACATTGATATAAACCATAAACAACTAAATAGTTACAGAAATCAAATATTAAGGCAAATGAGCGACAGGATTGGTATACAAAGATTAGTATCCTCGAAAGTTAGAATCATAGGAGCAATTCTAGATAATAAAGACATTACTTATGATACTATAACTAATTTAGTCTTTGATAAAGGAATAAAAGTTGATTTATTTTATATGATAGGATTAATTAATTCGAACTTACTTACATATTATCTAAAATATTTTATATTTAATAATTCTTCATTAAACATGGATATGGATGGCCATTATGTAGGGAGGCTACCTATTATTTTGGACGACAAAGAAAATAAGATATCACAGTGTACAAAAACTATAATGAATAATATAAAAAAATTAAAAAAAGAGAAAATTTGCTTAATAAATACAAAAATTGATGACATTTTCCACCAAATAAAAAACAGGGCAAGATTAGAAAGGGAAATTGAAAAATGTGTAAATGAAATAAATAGGCGAATTTATTATATGTATGGGTTAGGGTATGAAGAAATATATGAGATTGAAAAAGATTTAAGGAACAATAATTATGGTATAAAAGAAGAAACTTATAGATATGAAATAAGAAAAAATAGAGGTGTAGTTAATGAAGAAGAGATAGTTAATATGGCGTTAAGAGATATTATGAATGAGTTAACGCCAAGCGAATTTATAACAGAGCATATTATAAATAACAAGTCTTTACAGGAAATTGCAGAAAAATATGGTTACGAATTCGTTACTGTTTCTTTGCTGCGTGAAAACTATGCAAGACTCTATGGAGGAAATGAACCTTGGAAATTTTATAATCTTTCAGAGTTATATACTGTTGTTAATGAGTATTTAAAAGACGAAGCAATTGAAATATTGAAAAGTAAGAAGAAATATATTAGCCTTGATGATATTAGAAATACTCTTAAAGAGAAACTACATAATTTTGAAGAACTTATAAACATTATGAGAAAAGATAATCCTACTAAAAAATCAAAAGACATAGTGAAAGAAGCACTAAACGAATTTGCTGATACATGGAATAGTTATATTAAAAATAAAAATGCAGATAAAGAACCAAAAGACCTTGTAAAATACTATGACAGCAATTATTATGGTTTATCTGAATGGGATGATGAAATTCATAAAGAATATTTTATTGATGCCATTAAGGAATATACAGAAGTAAATCCAAACGAGAAAAAAGCGAGAGATATATTGAAATTATTTGAAGGACTTAATATTAAAGATAAAGAAGATTATATAGAGATTTTTAACAGTCAAATTAAGAAGGCTTTTAGAAGATAGTTTACCTATGTAGAATTGAAGGTGATAAAGATGAATGGTTTACAGAAGTTTTTGCCTTTATCAGAGAAGGTGCCAGTAGAAACAACATTAGATTGCATAAGATATATAGAGCATAATAGAAATAAAGAGTTAGTAAGGCAGTATGTTGAATCAGTGATGCCCTTTGGAGAAAAGGCATCACTGAAGTATAGAAGAAGATTTTTTGAGCGTTTTATTGAAACTGAAGGAAACGATATAATTTATACTCCTTTACTGAAGTATATAAATGAAATAACCAATTACCAGTCTAAAAAAGAAGTCCTTTATTATGTTACCTGTACAAAGCATACTTGTGTTGGTGATTGTGTAAAATCATTTGCTAAAGGGGATTTGAAGGACGAGATATCAAGCAAGGATTTACTTGAGTATTTTAGATTAAAAATGCCTGATGCAAAAGAGAGTTCAGTTGAAAAAACTTTTAATGTTGTTGTTAACATACTAAAGGATTTTGGAATTTTAAATGCAGTTAGCGATAAAGTTTCAAGTGCAAAAAGGTATAGATTGAATTGGAATATTAGACCTACTAACGAGGCGCTTGTTTTTTGTTTATACTATGAGTTTAGAAAAATTAAAGATAATAAGATGCCGAGAGCAGATGTAATTTTAAATGCAGATGTATTTAAATATTTTTTGATGAGTGAACCTTTGATTAAGAAATATTTAAAATGGATGATGGATGAAGGGTATATTGAAAACTATGTAATGGGAGATAATTCCCAATATCAATTTAAATATGATAGCCTTGAACAGTTAGTTGAGAAGGTGGTTAAATGATTCAAGAAGAAATTGAAAAGAAAATAAGAAGTATGGATAAAAGAAAGTTATTGTTTTTATTTGGTGAACATATGAGTGGGAAAACACGAGCAGCAATAGATTTTCTTAAAACTAGATATAGAGATGAATATAGTAAGTACTATATTGATGTTGGGTTATATTTACAACAGAAGATATTGGAAGGACCCATATCTACATATGAAATATATCCAGAAGAGTTTTTGGAGGATGCACAAGACTTTTTTGAAAAACTTGTAAATGAGAAATTTGTAGACAGCCCTAATAATTTATATGTACTTGACCATCTAGAATTTTTATTATCCGAAAAAAATACGGACTGGATAAAGGTTCTTGATAGGGTAACATTAAAAAAGTATACAGTTATTGTTGTAGTGCCCAATGAATATAAACATATGCTGCCCGTTAAAGCCTATGATTATGTAGAGGTTGTTTGAAGGAGGATGGGGGATAATGAAAATTAGGGATATTGTTGAAGTTCCGAAGATAGATACCATTGTAAAATTGACAGAGAATATTTCTAAAAGTGCAGATAAATATAAGATTGAATCTTTATTAAGAGGATATGTTATTACAAACAATGTAGAAGAAAATATCAGCAGACTTTTTTATAAAATTACTCATTTCAAGGACAGGGGACATGGATTTTTGATTTCAGGTCTTCCTGGATGCGGTAAATCTCATTTCATGTCTGTTCTTGGCTTACTAATGAGTAATAATGAGTTTTTCGATTTAATGAAAAATAAAAGTAAAGCAATAGACGATGCAAAGGAACATTTCAGGAATAAAAAGATTTTTGTAGTTCCAATTATTGCAGAAGAAGGAGGACCCAATACTTCACTTGAAGATATGTTTTTTAGGACCGCTGAAAACATTTCAGGGTTTCCATTTACTGATGAAAGTTACTACATAGAACAATTTGAAGAGGCAGTTGTGTCAAATACAAGATATAAAGAGAAAGTAGATGAATTTGCAAGAATTGACTCTAAAGGTAAGTTTGCAAGTTGGACTGATTTGAAGGCTAATCTTGGGGGAAGAGCGTTAACTAAAATTATTAAAAGATTTATAACAAAATATGACATAAGATTTTTCAATCCAGATAGGGGAAGAAAAGACAAACAGGATTACCTCTTTAAATGGTTATACGAAGAGGGGTATGATGGTGTACTTATTCTAATTGATGAGTTATCTGAATATTTGCATGATAGGGGTATTAATGCAAGAAATGACGCACTTTTCTTAAAAGTATTTTTAGAAAATGCAGAAAAGAGAGAAACAGATAAAATAATACCAGCATGGATAGTAGGAGCATTTTTAGAGGATGTTAATGAAGTAAGGGTTCCAGGGGTTTATGACCTAATGAAGGATAGGTTTCCTTCTGAGAACAGGTTCAAGTTAACAGTGGAAGACATTGAGGATATTATTGACCAAAGGCTTATTATTAAAAAAAATCCAAAGAAGATAGAAGAAATATTTTATACTCTTGAAGATAAATACAATGCGTTTAAGAAGGCTGATAAAAATAAGTTTATGAAAATATATCCACTACATCCTGAAACATTGGAGGTATTATCAAAATCACTACGCTTTTTGTCAAGGCAGAGGTCTATTGTTGACTTTGTTTTAAGTCAAGTTAGGGGTAACATCGAGGAAGGTGGAAATATAAAGGGTATTTTGGATGAAGATTGTTTTACCTTAGTAACCCCAGACAGAATTTTGCAGCACTTTAAAGATAGAATAAAAGAATTATCAGATAAAAGGATTTATTTTGACGATATCTATAATTATTTTATGGGCGGAGAAGGAAGAGGAAAGGGTCAACTGGATGTTATTTTTAGTAATAACCAGGAAGACAAAGAAATTGCGGTGAAATTGATTAATGTAATGACCATATTGAAAATTAATGATATGGAGCAGAATTATACAGTAAGAGACCTTACAAATATGATTCAGTATCCCAAAATGAAGGGAGAATTTGCAGAATTAAAAGTAGATGCAATCCTTTCAAAGATTTATGAGCAGGGTAAATATATTGAAAAGCAAGAAAGTGATAAAGGTGAAAGTGAAAACATCTATTTCATCAATAAAGACCTTGGAATAGGCTCAAAAATTCGACAGGATACAAAGAAAGTATTGGATAAACTTGAAGGTAATAATGTATATTCTATTGTTGATGATTTAATGAATGTACTTAATGCAGAGCCTGTTTTATTGAATTCTTTTAGAGAGCCTGCAGAACTAAACATAAAATGGAACGAAAGCAGCAGAAAAGGAATTGTTAAGGTGTATAATCTTACAAGGAGTGAAACAAAAGACAATGTAAGGAGTGCCCTTAATAATCTTAAGCAATCTGAAATAGATTACTATATAAATATAGGAACATTTTTTGAAATTGATGAACAAAAAAGGACGATTGATAAAGAATTGCAAGGTTTAAGTGAAGACGGTCAGATTACGTTTGCACTTTTTGCAAACCATAAAGATAGTTATACAAAAGAATTGGAGAAACGTATAACGAAATGTATTCTTTATTGGCTGCCTTCGGATATTCTTGAAAGTGAAGAGGGCAAAGAACAATTAAAAATTTTAAAGGAATACTATGCCCATCTTGAAGTATTAAAGGATTATAAGCGAGAATATGAAATATCTGCATCCCCTGATGCATTACAATTAAAAGAAAAAGTTGAAGAAATAATTTATAAGGAAGAAGATGAAGTTAGAGAGATTTTAAAGAACTTATATTTAAATGGTGCATTCTATAATATAGATGGCAAAGTAGATGTAAACATTACTGCGTATAGCAAGGAATCTTTTTCAAAAATCATTCAGGCTGCTGTTAGTAAAGTATTAAAAGATGTTTATAAGGATAATCAATTTATTAAGCCAGATGAGGATATAAATTTGTCTGATGTCAGCAGTAATAAATTTATAAAAGAATTCTTATTTGGTAATAAAGATAGGTTATCCTTAACTCCTACAGATTCTAAAATAATCAGTAATATAATCAAAAAATTCGGCGATGTTAGTTATGCTGGTAATGATATTAAATATTCATTAGATAGCAAAAGCAATAAATTAATAAAATTCATTATTGACGAAGTAAACAGAAAAGGCGAAATATCTTATAAAGAATTGTATGAAAAGGTTAGAAAATCAACTTTTGGGCCAGATAAAAATACAGTAGAGATAATTTTTGCGTTAATGATTAAAAAAGGTTATTTGATTCCTATAAAAGGGGATGAAAGGTTAAACGTAAGTCAAATCAAATTGCCTTTAAATAGTTCTGTACAAAAATTTAGATTAGGACAGTTTGTAGATAGCAAGTATTATGAAGGATTAATGAAGTTTTCAAAACTATTTTTAAATAGAAACTTTGAAAAAGAAGATTTAGCAGCCCAGGAAGAATTATGGGAAGATATGCTTTATTTTAAGAAAAAGACCCTTGAGAGTATTGAGAAGATAAAATCAGAGTTACATGAATTTATTAAGAATATGCAAATTGAAGAAAGTGACTTTGAAAAAACCTATGGGGTAATAAACCAATTTACAATTATGCTGGATTCGCTTTCAGAAGAGAATAATTCAAAGGATGGACTAGAATATTTTTGCGAGTTCAATAAACACTTACTTGAAAAGAAGGATGGGAGAGATGTTATTGAGATTTTGTATGAGGATTATCAAAGTATTCTAAACTGGATAAACCCAGGTGAATTTAACAGTTATCCAATAAAACTCCGTAAGATAAATATAGAGTTAAAAAATGAAAATCTGTTTATTCCAGAGGAGGATTCTTATAAAACTTTAAAGGATAGTTATAATGCCATTGTAAAAAAATTAAAGAATGGTGACGACTTCATTTTTATGAATACGAGTGAAGTTGTTATCAAGGCCTATGAGGATTTTAGAAAAGAATATAACAAACGATATGTGATTGAGCATCTTGAGCAAAATGAAAAGCCTGAATTTAAAGAATTAGAATCTATATTTGAGGATGATAATTATAAATTCCTTGGCATGATAAGCCAAATTAAAAACATTAATATGGATTATGATTTTATAAATATAACAGATGATATAAATAGAGAATTAGAGAAAGTGTGTCATAGGTCACCTTTAGCCATATTAGAAAAAGGAGAAGGAGCCTGTGATTGCGGGTTTAAATTAGGCTCAAAGAAGTATGTTGAAGATAAATCAAAATTTATAAAAGGAATATCTAATGCCATTAATGGATATATTGATGCCTTAAATAGTGAATTTAACAAACAGAAAATTTATAAGCATATAAATTATTTGAAACAAATAGGCAAGAAACTGGACATGATAGAGAAAGTGGAAAAAATGTACATGATACCTCTTGATGAAGATAAGGTTTCAAATTATAAGGCATTTATCAGAGCAAATGCTGATGTAATTGATTTTATAAATGAAGCGTTAACTGTTAATGTTGATATTGTTATAAGGGACATTAATAAATTTATTGAAATATTTAAGGACAAGCCTATGCCAAAGGGCGAGTTAATTGATAAGTTTATTAAATACATTAATGGCAGTGACGAAATTAGTGATACTCATTACATTAAGTTAACTGATTTGAAATAGGCTTGTGTGGAAAGGAGGGCTATTATGGAGGATAGTTATAAGTATTATCTTGGTAAGTTTATAGAAAAAAAGACTACATTTTCAAAGCCCTTTATGATGTACCTTGATAAAAGTGGTGTTTTGGATGGATGTGATGAGATAAATGTTTATATCTATCCATATAAATTAGTATCTATTGAAGAGAATGTAATCTTTAGAGCCTATTATGAACACATAAAACATAAATGTGAGGATAGATATATATTTGCTCTCAAGAATGAAGGATTACTAGAGAAACTCCAAGACTTTATTAAGAGAGCAGATGGTGGAAGAGTAAATAATATAGATATTAAAGATGTTTTAGATACTGTAGAAGAAGATTTATTGTGGCATGAAAGAATTAATCATTACAGTGTTTCTGATGTTAGAAATATTTTTAATGAACTTATTCACTACAGAAAGAAGTTCAAGAAGAAAATGATTAACATGGAGGAGGTGGATAGGATAGTCCTATCTGCCTTATATGACATGGATGCTACATCGATTGATGGAGATGCTGATTGTTATATATTTTATAAAAATATAATAGAATTGCATGGTGGAATCAATCAAAAGAATTATGCAACAGATATAAAAGAATTACTTTGTAAAGTCTTTTATGATAATGGCGGAGAACTCATGCACAGCGTGATTAATCAAGGGGTATTTAATGAATTCGAGAAACTGATGTGGACTTGCTACATATTAGATTTTTTTAATAAATTAAATGGAGACAATGTCAAAAAGGTTATAGGATTAGAATTTGTCAAAGTAGAGGCCTTTGAAAGATATTATAAAGACTTGGTTACACAGGTTAAGATTATCGAAAAGAAAGACAAGAAATTATTTGTCTCTATGAAAGATAGAGCGGAAAAGTGGGTATTGGATTCAGGAATAGACCTGTATTCTGTAGAACAGAACCACATACAATTTATTAAAGAAAATATTACTTCTTATATTTGCGTTTTAGATGGGATTAGAAATATAATAAAGGAGTTTAATATTGAAGGACTAAAAAAAGTTTTTAAATACGGCTTGGAAAATCTTCAGGAAGTAAAGGAAACACTAAAAGATATACCTTATACTACTGAAAATACAAATAAGGTTAAGAGTTTTTTTAATGATTTTGTTGAACTTATGTCTCTAGTAGAATCAATTGAAAAAGATTCTGTTAGAATCACTAGTTTAAATCTATATACGGATTGGGTGGACTTATATAGAGATAAACTGTCAAATTTACAGTATCTACTAAGTAAAATTAGATTTTCTGACGAATGGAATATAATCGAGAAGGGGAGATATGCTGCTTTAGATAGAAGAATTAGCAATCTTTTAAACAAGTTTAGAAAAACTTTTGCGGAATTTTATATTAAAAATTATAAGTCCTGGATATCATCTGATTATGGACCGTCGAGACCAATATTAAGCAGCGATATTGAGAAAATAGTAGATTTGAAAGATGATAAAATATTTATCATTATTTTTGATGGAATGAGATATGATGCATGGATTAATGTAGTTTATAAGTATTTTAAAGATATTTTGTTAAACCGTGAAACAAGTATTAAATCATCTTTTTCACTTTTGCCGTCTATTACAGCGATATCTAGAGAAGCCATATACAGGAATATTATAGATAATAATAAAGAGAATGTAACTTATGTGACTAAATCTGAATCTTATTTAAAGCAGGATGATATCGAAGGGAACTTGCTCCTAGATAAAAAGATTAATATTTTTATATATAATATGTTTGATAAAGACGGGCATAGGGCTACAGAGGATTTATATTTGTTTTATGCTAAGCAGGAAAAAGTTTTTGAAAATAGTATAAAGACACTTATTAACAAGATACCTGATAATGCAAGTGTAGTAATAGCAGCAGACCACGGCATGATGCGTGTAGATGAATATATAAATATTAAAGATGTAGATGGCTTAACAACTGTGAAACCAAGATTTTTAGAATCAAAACACTATATAGAACTTGAAGATGGTATAACACTTGATAACTATATATTATCCTATACTAACAGAGGATATTTCATTGGTGGAGGAGAAAAGGATTTTTACAGTCATGGTGGGTGCAGTATTGAAGAAGTAATTATTCCTTTTATATATGCCAGGCCATTACCAAGTAGTAAGTTTACTTCGTATACAGTAACTAAAACAATAGATAGTACCGGAGAAACAGTAATCTTTCATGATGGCAAAAAATTGAAATTGCCATTCAAAATTAATGATAAAGAACATGTATTTTTAACCAATTTATATAGATTTAATTCTCTTAATACAAAAGATATTGAAAAAATATTTAAGAATCAATTTGGGAATGCAGGATTGATTGATGGTATGTTGAGAAGATTTATAAAGAAATTGCAAGGGGCAGGAATTAAAATAATAGATACAACATCAGCAGGGGAGTTTATTGTTTATAAAATTAATACTGAAAATCTCTTTGGAGGTGGATGGAATGAGTGAAGTTCTTAAAGATATAATAAATGCACTTCGAAATGGCACAGTTCCAGCGGAAGGAACAGAATATATTGCCGTTGGCATTGATGAAGAATTAAAAGAGATTGAAAGTCAGTTGGAATATGTAAGAAAAGATAAAAGTGCATTTAAATTTATTATAGGTGATTATGGTTCAGGTAAAACATTTTTTAGTACGGCAGTTAGAGAAATGGCATTTAGCAAGAATTTTGTTGTATCTTCTGTTGTCATATCATCTGAAGCCCCGTTACATAACTTTGAAGAATTATATAGAAAAATAATGGGGGGATTAAGAGTAGCAGATAATAAGAAAATACCTGCTTTTTCTATAATCCTTGAAGAATGGCTTTTAGATTTGGAGGATAAAGTTTCAGCAATTGAAGGAATATCACCTGAAGACAATGAGGAAGAGTTTAAAAAGGCTATGGACAAGAAGATAAATGAGGAGTTGCTTGTTGTAGGTTCAATAGCATCTTCATTTGCTAACTCCATACGGGCATTTTATAATGCTAAATATAAAGGCGATACTATATTAGCCCAGGCTGCAGTAGGGTGGTTAAAAGGTGAGAATATAGGCATAGAAATAAAGAGAAAACTTGGTGTAACTGGTTCTGTAAAAAGAGAGAACTCATTTGAGTTTTTCAGGGCATTGCTTCATATGATAAAAAGCACAGGATATGAAGGCCTTGTGATAATATTAGATGAAGTTGAAACGGTGCAAAAACTACCACGAAAAGATATGAGAGACCAAGCATATGAAAATTTAAGGCTTTTCATTGATGAAACAGATAGAAATGGATTTCCAAACTGCTATTTTCTGTATACTGGTACTGACGAGTTGATGGAAAGTGAGAAGGGTTTTAAGAGTTATGAACCTATTTATCAAAGAGTAAAAGTAGAAAAAGATGAAAAACATAGAAATTTAAGACAACCATTAATTTATCTTGAGAAATTTAATAACGATAAATTAATTCAGATATCCCAAAAAGTAAAGCAGATACATGGACAAGTTTATAATTGGAACCCAGAGTTAAAAATTACAGAGCATTTTATTGAGAAACTTGTCAAGGAAGTGACTTCAGGCTTTGGAGGAGAAATTAAGGTAGGTCCAAGAGGTTATTTAAGGGTTTTTGTTGATATATTAGACAAGGCACAGATGTATGATGACTATATACCTGAAGAGCAGTTTAAATTTAATGATGAATTAATAAATAAAGCAGTTGAAGTAGAAAAGGAAACTGCACACATAGTTAACTTTTAGGTGGTAGGAATATGAGTAACTTTAATCTCTTATGTGAGCCAATTAAAAATGGAATTGTAACAAAATTGGGGTGGAGAAATCTAACGCCGGTGCAAGAGTTGAGTTTCCCTGAAATTATAAGTGGTAAAAATGCTATTATTCTTGCACCTACTGCCGGAGGTAAAACAGAAGCCGCTTTTTTACCAGTACTAAACGTAGTATATTCAGAGAAATTAGAACCTATATCCGTAATTTATGTATCACCTATAAAAGCACTATTAAATAATCAGGAAGAAAGGCTGAAAAAACTTTCTTCTTTTATATATTCGGATGTTTTTAAGTGGCATGGGGATGTAGAAAGTAGCGAAAAGAGAAAGTTCTATAAAAATCCTTCTCAAATTTTAATGATTACCCCTGAGTCCCTTGAAGTGATTTTGATGAGCCAAAAAGTTGATAAAAAGGAACTATTTAAAAATATAAGATTTATAGTAATAGATGAGATACATGCATTTGCGGATAGTGAAAGAGGTATCCATCTTATGGCTGTTGTTGAAAGAATACAATCATTTTCAAAATTCGATATACAACGAATAGGTCTTTCTGCAACAGTAGGAAATCCGCATGAAATTTTAAAGTGGATGCAGGGAAGCAGTACTAGGGAAGGAATAGTAATTAATCCTCCAAAAGAAAAGAAACCTAAAAAAATTGAAATAAAGTATGTGGATGAGACAAAAGATGATTTTCAGAAGGAGATTGCGAAAAGGATTTTTGGGAAAAAAGCACTGTTCTTTTCAAATAGCAGAACAGCAGCAGAAGAATTAAAACTGCTTATTGAAGGTAGTGGTATAGATTGTCATGTGCATCATTCTTCTATTAATAAATATTTTAGAGAAATTGCAGAAGAAAAATTTAAGATAGGCAATAATACTGCTATAATAGCAACAAGTACACTGGAACTTGGTATAGATATAGGAGACCTTGATATTGTTTTGCAGTTAGATTCACCTAATTCCGTATCTTCTTTCTTGCAGAGACTTGGTAGAACGGGAAGAAGGGAGAACAGTATTGCACATTTTGTGTTTTTCCCTACCGATAAGGAGAAACTTGTTTTCTCAATTGCAATATTGAATTTAGCAATTAGAGGATGGGTAGAAGATGTTTATCTTGTAAGAAAGGCTTATGATATACTGTTTCAACAAATATTGGCAATTACCTTATCAACTATGGGAACTGACTTGGAATCCATTTATGAATTATTTAAAAATATATACTCATTTTCAGAAGTATCTAAAGAAGATTTTATGTTTTTAATTAAGCATATGGTGGAGAACAAGTATTTGATGTATGAAAGAGGAAAGATATTTATTGATACTGAAACAGAAAAAAAGTTTGGGGCAAGGAATTTTATAACCTTATACTCTGCTTTTGATACTAATAAAGAGTTTACAGTTAAATATAAAAATCGTCCTATAGGAAGTTTAGAAAGATGGTTTGTAAATGCATTAGGGGATAATTTTCAGTTTGTGCTTGCAGGCAGGTGCTGGCAAACAGATAAAATTGACTATGATAGAGGTATTTTATATGTTATTGAAGCCGAATATGCACGACCTCCAAAATGGATGTCTGAAGGTGGTTTTGTATCATTTGAATTGGCTCAAGAGTATTTAAATGTACTAACGTCAAATGAGGCATACAATTTCTTAAATAAGACGGAACTTGATTTGTTAGATGAAATTCGTTATGAAGAAAGAAGTTTTGGATTAGAAAGAGGTAAAATACTTATTGAAGAAAGCAAAAACGATTATATTTTTTATACATATGCGGGGAATAGAGTAAATTATACGTTGGCAACAGTATTATCTTTAATTAATAGATATTATGATATTGTAGGAGTAACTTGGAAGGGATTTAAACTTCGATGCAGAGATAAAGAATTTAAAATCAATTTTGATATTATATCGGAAGAAATAAATAAGATTAGAACTAATCCAAACTACTTTGAGGAAGACAAAATAACAGAATTAATTGAAAGAGTACCTGATATTACTACATCAAAATTTCAAAGATATTTACCGCAGGAATTAAGAAGAAAACAGTTGTTTGATTATATTTATGACCTTGAGAAAACAAAGGAATTTATTAAAGAAAATCAAATTAAGATATTAAAAATCTATTATTAAACAGGGAGGGGTCTCTATGAACAGTATTGAGAAACAATTAAAAGAACTTGAAAAGAAAGTAAAAAAAGCAGATGGCCGTGCAAATTTTAATGAATTATTCAATAAGGATTTCATGAAGAAGTATACGGATTTCAGTAGTATAGAGGAATTCTTTAAATTTGGAGGATTTGAAGTAAACACTCAAGAGGATTATGACAATCTTGCTCAAGAAGAACTTGATAAAGTGGTTCGTGAGAAAACAAAATTTAAGACTTGGGAAGAGATGCTTCACTGCGCTGGAAAAGAAGAAATGGTAAGGAGATTAAAAAAACAGGGATTTGATGTAAAATAGGATACATCAGCAATTAAATGTGTGAATAAACTCAGTAGTGCTATGGCCAATAACAAGGGAATAGTTTTAAGAAAATGAATGGTGAACAGTATGATTTCTGCTTCTATAGAAAATTTTATCAGGATGTTTTATTGGGGTATTATCACCAGAATGTACGGCAGTTCTCACAGTTCTGTTATAGGGTTTTTGTCAAGCGAATGGATTAAAAAGTCCTCTGACCATTCTGTGTTGGATGGAGCCCCATCTCCTTTTGTTGGCAAGGGAAGAAAAGGACAAAAGAACGCAGATATTCTATTATGTAAAGGAGATAAGCCTTTTATAGTAGTTGAAGTAGAAACAACAGTTGTTAAATATTTAGAGAAGATAGATTCAATTGCAGCCTATTTGGAAAACACGAAAAATTATGATGGGATTGCTTTTGGCCTATTGGTTATGCTCAATTATACAAATGGTGAAAACAAGTATAAGCATAATTGGCATGATGCAAAAGAATATGCCATAAGTAAAGATATCCCGATTGCATTTGTTTCTATTGAAAAGAGAAAGGCAGATTTGGGGGATACTGTTTTGGACCGTTTAAAAAGAAGAAATGAATATTACCCGTGGGAAACCAGCAACATTGATTACTGGATTTATGGAAGTGATAGAAAGATAATTGAAGGGAACTTGTTGAAAAGAAGTAATGTTAATTAACTGCATAACTGAGCAAAGAGGAGAACTAGGGGAATGTTAGGAATAGAGTATTAGTTTTAACTGATTATTGATAATGATTGTAAAATCATAATTCAAGAACTATGCTTAGAGTAAAGTTTTGAAAAACAACAATATAATGAAAGGGGATAAAAATGTCCAAAGAACATCCTTCGGTATTTATCAGTTATAGTTGGGATAGTGAGGAACACGAAAACTGGGTAACAGTTTTAGCGGCTAAATTAAGGGAAAACGGTGTTGATGCAACGATTGATAAATTTGAAACGCAAAGTAAGACTGTTAATTTGAATAGGATGATGATAGAAAAAATAAAAAATAGTGATAATATCTTACTTATTCTTACTGAAAACTATGCTAAGAAAGCAGACACCTTCCAGGGCGGAGTTGGCTATGAGACAAATTTATTAATACGATATATAAAAGATAATCCAGATAAGATAATTCTAATAATGAGGCATAAGGGAGACTATAGAAAGGCTGTTCCATTTTATTTGGAAGGGTTTCATTTCATTGACTTTTCACATGATGACCAATTTGATATTAAGTTTGATGAATTACTGCATAGGATTTATCAGGTAGATGTAATTGATGTACCAAAGGTAGGAGCCAAACCCAAATTGAAATCAAAGAAAATTATTTATGATAGGACAGTAAACGAAATTACTAATATAATTCCCAATTTTAAAGAAATAACGGATTTGGATAAAAACAAATTTATGAAACAAAGTTACTCTAAAATATTATCGCTTTTATACGAATTTGCGGAACAGACCAAACAAAAGAATAATAATTTTGATTACGATAAAGATATTGTACATAATCAAAAGACTATATTGAGATTTTATATTAACGGTATGGAAAAGTATGCAGTTAAGATTTGGCTTGGAAATTTATTTAGTGGTAAAAATCAAAATATTTATTTGTCATATGGAAGATTTAATATTGATAGCGATAATTCGTTTAATGATGTAGTTGAATGTGAAGTAACTAAAACTAAAGATTTAAAATTAAAAATGACAATGAATTTTATGACGGGAAGTAATGCGAGTGATGCATACGGAATTGCCGCTGAAATATGGAAACAAATTGTTCAATATTTAAACCATTAACTCATAAAAAATGAGGTGATTTAAGATGAATGTAGATTTTAAAGAAATTAAGGATTACTTTTATAACAACCGTTACAACAATAATACCGACCGTAAATATGCAAGTATGTTTGAAAAAGTTTCACAAGTAATTGATGAGAATGATATATTATATTTTTATCCAAAATACTTATTTGTTGATGAAAAAACTTTACAGTTATATTTTGTCTTAAAGAACAACAAATTTATTAAAGTTTCGATTAATGGTGATAAGCATATAGTTATAGAATATTTTAATATAAACAAAATTAAGAGTGTTACTTATGAATGTCCTTTAGATGATTATGGCGACTATAGGTTAACTTTGCTTTTTGAAGAAAAGGTAGAAGAAATTACATTTAACAGCAAAGAGGATACAGATGAGGGTTGGAAATATAAATTTGATGAAGCAATATGCAGCATTGCAAAATACTTTTGCACAAATAAATAATCATAGATACTGAGTTTAAAGGAAGTGTGTTTCATGGATAGATATGAACGCATACTCGGAGGGCTTTTTGGCGTTGCCTGTGGAGATGCCCTTGGCGGAACGCTGGAATTCATCTCAAAGGATGAGATTAAAAGGAAATATGGATATTTAAAGGATATTATAGGTGGAGGCTGTTGGGATTTAGCACCTGGAGAAGTGACGGACGATACTATGATGACTATTGCTGTCGCAGAAGGCATCCTGGACAACCCAGAGAATCCTATCGGAGATATCGGAAAACACTTTATTAAATGGTATGATAGTAAACCCAAGGACATAGGCAACATTATCCGAATTGCACTTAGCGAGTATAAACGAAGCAGTGACTGGATGAAAACAGCCTACTACGCCCATCAGACAACAGGTGGTATGAGTGCTGGGAATGGTTCACTTATGAGATGCTTGCCAGTTGCGTTATATTATAATGACGCTGAAAAAATGCTGGAGATAACTGCTTCACAAAGCCTGCTTACCCATTATGACCAGAAAGCAACGGATGCCTGCCAGTTTTATAATCTGTTAGTTTACCAGTATCTCAATGGTAAGCCTAAAGTGCCTTGTATAAGAGAGTACATAGAAAAGTATCCAGAATATAAGCAGGTATTCCAGTTATCAAAAGATGAATTGAAGCCAACGGGATATGTGTTTGATACTTTGATATGTGCATTATGGTGTTTTATTAACACCTCATCCTTTGAGGATGCCGTATGCCAAGCAGCCAACCTTGGTGGAGATGCAGACACTATAGCCGCTATTACAGGAGGAATGGCTGGGGTGTACTATGGCTATGATGCTATCCCTGACAGGTGGAAGGGAAAGATATTGGTAAAAGAGCAGTTAACTTCTATTGCAAAGAGGATAATAAAGGGTAATAGGAAAGTATAGGAATCAAGGGTAATTCAAGGTGATTTTAAGGAGAGAATTTGCATGAATAGATGTCAATGGTGTGGAAAAGACTCTAGCGGGTATGGCATGGTAGTATTAACTATAAAAGAAGGTGAGCCGCCCCAGTCTATATGTGAAGACTGCTATAACAGATATATGGCTGATGCTTTAGGAGTTGAAGACTATAAGAATTTTAAGAAAGAAGCAACTTTTAAAGATTGTGATGGAATAGAACACTGCTTTCAAATAAGAAAGAAAATTCATCCAACAGGTATTTGTTGGGAAGCGGTAGAGTTTACAGGGGTAGATAAAATAGGATATTCCTTTGAGGTACATCAGGATTTTGAAGAAGATTCAAATTATGCCTTAAAAAGGCTTTATAAAAAGATAAGAAAAGGATTATCACAAAAGTTCATAAAAAGAGAAGTATTTCAAGGACATGAACTTATTTCTTTTAAAGGTAATATAGTAGAAGGACGTATTGAATGGGATGATAGATATGATGATAGAACACCCAAATTTATCATAGACGGTCAGGAATACAGCCTAGAAGAATTCGGTAGGATGATGATGTCTTGTGAAGGATGGAACTTTAAGTTAGAGATTATAGAACCTACAGATTAGATATGATATACATAGGATTAATAAATAGATTACATCTATCTATAAGTGTATCGTAGAATAAGGGTATACAAAATGAGAATATATTTTCTTACTCACCCAACAAATGTAGGGCTGAAATGTGAGTAGATGATATTGATTTTGATAAAATGGAGTATTTAATATTATGACCGATTAGAAAGGATATTGGGATTTTAGCAGTCAAGCAACAAAATGTACAGGGCTTTATTTTTTTAACCTACAAATTATGCTGTTTTAGGGTGTGAACTCCATAAACTATATATATTTAATGTATTTGCTCAAAAAATGATTTTATATAATAGTTTATAGGGTTATAAATAGAAAATAGCCTAATATATGACCCATTACTAAGAAATATTACATTTTTATAACAAATTCTTCTGGAAATCTTGTATATTAAAGAAAATTGTGGTAATATTTTTCTATCATTATTTTATATGCTATAAAAACTTAGAACCTTGACAATTAAATCTTTCACGGTCTTGACATGATAGAGAGACAATAATGTATCCTTAGTAATCCTGACCTATCGATAGAAACAACTCTCCTTGAACTAAAAATACATATGAGAGCATTTGGCTCCATATTAATTGAAAACATAATTTTTAAAGGAGAGATTCAGATGATAAAAAAAGAAATAGGTAATAAGGTACCAGGGATTAACAAAGTATTAACAGACGATTGTGTAAAACGTAGGGATGGCGTAGGTATTAGATTAACACGTGAGCAATTAGAATTTTTTCAATCATGTAGAAAGTTTAATAGTGAGTTTTGTGTAAGATGGTTTCCAACCGTGGTAATACCCTATAAAAATGGAGATGTTAAATATATAGGGGGAATAAAAGGAGTTCACGCTCATGGTAAAGGACAGTTATATAAAAAAGGAAATGTTCCATATGCAGAAGGATACTTCAGTTGTGGAATGTACTTAAGACCTGAAACTATATGTTTTACACAAATTTGTATGGATGGTATTGTAGAAGATATATTTACCTACATACCATCAATGGACAGAAGCATATTGAAAGAGGCTTCTGAAAGCATTTGGATAGTGCAGGATGTGGAAGACTACCTAAGGAAATATGACATTTCTAATAAGGTAGAGGACTTAATATATCGCAGGATAATTATTTACTAGAAAGATACTGATGGAGGGCATATCTCCTTTACGGCCAGTTGCAACTGGAATGAGGCCTAAGGAAGATATGCCTTTTTTATATTTGGTGGATAATATGAGGAAGGTAAAGAGGGAGAGTCAAATATAGGGGTTATGGAAGATTTGATTTTAGTGGTTAACAGGCAATTAATGGTAGAGTATTGCAGCGATAGTAGTATCAATGAAAACAGTGAGTTTTTGAAACAGATAAATTTATTTACGTATATCAAACACTTTGGGAAAGGTGTTTTCAAAAATTGTAGGTATCAAATTGTTATTGACGAGGCTATGATTGACTGGGGAATTTACTACATTGTTAGAATTAAGTGTCAGACATAATTAAAATGCTTTGATATTAGAGTAACAAGTAAACCGTTTTAAGGGGATGACAAGATGCTCACATTTCAGGAGTTTACAGAAAAAATTTCATATGATTTTAAGAAAGTATTTCCAGAAGTAAAAGTAGGAGAAAACTTAATTCATCTCGGCTCTGGAGTAACCTATGTAGAACTTCCGCTCGGCAGTATGTATAGAGAGTATCAAATGACTGACTACTGTAACACAAAAGAATTATATGTAAAAATTGCTTCTGAAATATTGAATAAATATAAATTTAAAGTAGATTATGCTAATGTATACCCGATATTAAAAAGACATGATTTTGGGATAAATTCAAAAGTTCAGTTTTACAGAAAGAAAGCCTTTTTGGATATTGATATCTTGTTTGTTTCAGACATGGGAGAAACTTTTCGTTTCTTCACTACTGATGACGATGTGGATTTTAGTTTACTTGAACGAAAGGCTGAGGAAAATATAAATAAAATATCTGCTGCTCTCGTGCCTTTAGATAAGGGAATGCAGGTATATACACTAAGATATACTACCGATTATGCCAGTTCGCTGCTTTTATCCAAGGTATTTAACAAACAAATACAAAGTAAAGTAGGAGATGATATCTTAATTGCAGTTCCTGGCAATTCATCTATCTTTATTGCAAAGTTTAGTTATTATAATCAGGAATTACTTAAATATTTGATAGAAACAGATTCCGACCCCAATAAGGTTTCAGATGCGGTATACAGGCGTAAGAATGGAATATATACGAAGGTGTGTTAAGAGGGGTATAGGGATAAAATAAGGGGGATAAGGAACAAAGAACATAAATATGTATTAGATACTACCAAAGACGTGTTTTGGAATATGGTTGAAAGGTTTAAGGTTTTTACAATATAATAAAGCGTATAGTATATAGGAAGGGAGAAATCCTTACATGAATAAGGTTATAATTGAATGTGATGAACTTATTGATGAATATGAATTAGTCAGGGAAAATATTTTAAAACAATTGGAATCAATTAATATTGAAAAAGGAGCAAAGAATTTTATTATTGGATACACCGATGACCCACATTACACCTTGATTGGCGAAATTAAGGGGAATCAGGTGGTTTTAACTAATATTGAAAAGGCTATTGCTTTTAGAAAGATGGATAACACTGATTTATACGAATTTATAAAAAAGGGACAAGGGAATCAGGAAAATTAGGACAAAAGGAAAGGCTTTGGGGATAGGAGAATATATCCTACAAAGCCTTATTTTATTAGTACTTAGGCATTTCAAATTTCACTTTTTCCATAAAAGTTATTATTGTAGAGATGTTGTTAAGTAACAGTTTGTATTTATGGAGTTCTATTTTTTGCTGAACTTGACATAGATACTGTTCTACTATTTGAATGTAAGAAAGGGATAAGGAATCATAGGTATTAGGATAAAGGAAACAAGTGACTAATGCTGCGATTGCTTCACTTAACTTCCTTACATCCTTATTCCCTAATTCCTTCTCAACAACCTGTTTGAGGTAATTTAACTCTATTCTCAAAATTTCTAAATTTATCATTATAATCGCTCCTTTGCACAAATTTTTCAGGTATTATAAAGAAAAGGACATTACAAATCAAAAAATCAGTGCAAAAATTTTATTTAAAGAATAAAAATTTTAATTGCCTTGTAAGGTGTCAATTAAATAAATGTGGACATAATATATATAGAAGTTAAGAATTGGAATTATGCTTGAAAAAATCATAAGGAAGTGATATCATAAGGATAAGAAAAACAAGAAGGGGGTTGTTTAGAATGGCTACGGTAGTTAGTATTAAGGATTATAAATTAAATCAAATACCTAAACGGCAGGATGTTTCCACTCTTGATATGATATTCAACCCCGTTAAGAGAAGAAAGTTTTATGCGGATATCGATAAAGATTATGTAGAAACAGATGATGAAAAAGAGATTTTCGATAAAATGACTAAAAGGCGGAGGGGTGAGTAAGTTTTGCCCTGTCCAGTGCTGCCGAAAAATCCACAAAAGAGTACCCATTTTGAGAAGGGTTGCATTCACTGGTTTGATTTAACTGGTAATAGTGACCCTTCGATTGCTTCACAAAAGGCAAGACCATTTATAATTATTAGCAGATATAACCCTAAATCAAGCAGAGTTATTATTTGTCCAGTTTCAGACATGATACACTATTTAGAAAAAGATACATATGGCAATATAATACAACCCCAAAAATTAAAATATCCTTATCACGCACCATTATATAAAAAGGATTACCCTTTCTTAGATAAGGATAGTGTTGTACTTCTTGACCAGGTATATACTGTATCAAAAGATGAACTGTTTGAAGACTGGTATATGGGACAAGTTGTAAACACAAGGGATATAGATGAAGCAATTTTTTATAACTATGATTTGTTTGCGTCTATTAATGAGGTTATTCAAGATTTGCTAAATTCTATTGAAAATATGCATGTGGGGAAATACTCGAGGAAGTAATTATAACGAAATTAAAGGATAGAAAACCAAGGACTAATCAGAAGGACAAGTTCTTGGTTTTATTCATTATTCATTAAAACAAAGAATTATTATCGACTTCTTTCAACACTATTGTTGGTACTTATTATTGAAAGGTTGGCTTTTAAATAAGGGTTTTGATACAGGAAAGGTAACCATATCAAGCAAGATAAAAATCGTAGTTATTAAAATCTAATTGTATTCTTCTTTTATATGCGCTACAATGGCGTTAGCGACACAGGCGGAGAGCACATTCTCTTTTCACAGCCAGGTTTATACTGGCAGTAATTAAGGAGGATGTGCTTTTTTATTTTTTACAAGAAAATTTTTGAAAGATAAAGTTTAAGGCAAGAGGTGAAAGTCATGAGAGCAAATTTTAAACAAGAGAGTTTTATTGAAGGATATTTTAATAGAATCTTTAAGGGTTTATCGTTTGAAGGGATTGGGTTAAAGTTAGCAAGGGTTAAGGAAATAGTGGAAGTGGAACAGATAGAAAATTATAAAAAGCCGTTGCTCATGCTTCTGCTTGAAAATGATTCGCTACTTCATGTTGAAATTACGAATGTTAAATCAAAACCCGACCTCCAGAGTATGCTAACTTATGACATGAGCATAGCATTGAGATATAGAATGCAGGTAAATACCATTATCCTGAATTTTGGGAATATACAACAAGATGGTGAGATAGAGAAGAGTTTTGGTTCAGTACATTATAAGACTAAGATAGTAGATTTATCAGATATTAATGGACAAAAAGTATATGAGGAACTTAGCCAAAAAATTAGTTCAGGTTGTCTACTTGATGGTAGAGATAAACTGAGCCTGGTATTTCTTCCATTTATGAAGAATTCCTTACCTTTTAATGAAGTGTTGCTGAAGGTTATGTCCTTATTAGAGAGAATGAAAGACGAAGAAGAACGTATAACGTACTTAACAGTAATTTCAGAAATTATATCGAGATTAATAGGTAAACAAGGGGTTGAGGTTTTAAAGGAATATCTCATGGATACAGAGGTAGGAATAAGGATTAGGGATGAAGGGAATAAGGAAGGAATGCGGGAATCGATTATGGTAATACTTTTAGAGAAATTTAATGTCCTACCTGATGACATCTACTATGCTATAGCAGGACAAAAGAATGAGAACACTTTAATGAAATGGCTTCAGAATGTAACCAGCATTTGCAGTATAGACGAACTAAAGAAAATGGTATTTAACATCGAATAGAATAAAAAATCTTATTAGATTACTATCGTCCCTATAAGCCCTATTACTCCTATTACCCTTTAGCACCTTATGCTCCCTAAACCCTATTAATTATATATGTATATTAGTTAAGATGGTGAAAGGCATATGTTTCAAGGAATTGAAAGTGTTTTAAGGCGACAAAATTTTATTGGATTTTATTACAAATGCATAACATTTTATAAGTTTGGACCTGACAAATTTCTTTGTGCGCGCTACTATATAGATGAAGAAGGGAGTTGATTATTGATGAAAAAGAGATTAAATATAATTTTTAACATAGTTATACCTACAATGGTAGGATACGCAACATTCTTTCTCCTTTTTTACTTGTTTCAGAAATTATTTTATGAATACAGATGGCTTGCGGTCATACCTTTTGCTGTAGTAACGACATTTATTATGAAAGACAATATGAGAGAGTGGAAGGTGATAAAACAGCATAGTTAGAGAATTAGGAGTAAAGGAGGGATAAGAGCATAAGGTCAAACTTACCCCTTATCCCTAAATCCTTTACATTATGAAGTGTACAGAAAGCAGGTCGAGAATTTGAAATATATAATAGTAAGCCTTATAGTATGCATCACAATTGTAAGCGTTTCTGCAATAATAAGCATTATGAAAAGAAAATAGTAAGTATTATAGATAGCAAAAAACAGGCAATATGAGCCTGTTTTTTAGTCTGAAACTAAAGATAAATTTGTTTCTAATAATCTGATATAGCATTAATACTTTCTTCCAAATCCTCCTGTCTCACTTTAAGATAAATAGCGCTACTTTCTATACTTTCATGTCCTAAGAGGTACTGTACAGTATTGATATCAGCATTGGGTGTGTTAAGAACTTGAATTGCAAAGTGATGCCTGAACATATGAGGGTGAATTTTAATATTCGTGTCGTTTTCCCAACGCTTTAGCATTTTAAAGATTCCAGAACGGGTAAAGGGTCGTTTTCTTTCGCTTATTAAAAGATAATCAGATGATATGGACATTCTATCTCTAACTTCCATATATGCAGTAATTGCTTTTCTGACATCTAAATGCAGAGGAATATTCCTTTCTTTCTGGTTTTTACCTATAACTCTTAGATTTCCAGAACGTTCATTTATGGTTATGTCAGCAAGGCGGATATTTATAAGTTCACTTACTCTGACTCCAGTTTTAGATAACAACTCAAAAACTACTATCCATAAATCCTTTTGACTTCTATATACATATCGCTTAATTTTCTTAAATTCAGTGTCAGAAAAACTTTTTGGAGCAACAGGTTTGTTGGTTCGTATTTTCTTTAGATTTTCTGCTGGATTAGTTTTAATAATGCTATTACTCATTAAAAAGAAAAAATATTCTTTTAGCGAAGCAATCTTATTATTAATAGTAGATGCTTTTTGACGCTTGATATTCAGGAGATAATTTCGATAGTTCCTTAAGTCCATCATGATTACATTTTCTGGGATAAACTCCTCACCATATGATTCAACGTAGTATTTGATAAAGCCTTTGATATTGGCAGTGTAGGTTAATATGGTACCAGATGATTTATCGCTTTTATTTAAATAATCTACAAAAGCATCCAAGTAATATTCCTTCGTATCCATGACTAAACTCCTTTCCATAAACTTTACCATGATTTTAAGAATATCTAAGGTGAATTTCAAGTTAATATAGCAGGTTGATTTCAGGCTTAAAAAGGAGACTAAAAAGTTTTGTGGACAATTTTTAAGGGCTTATTGCATCAAATTAAGGCAATGTAGCATCTGATTTTTATTATATTCTCCACAAAATCCCGTTTTTGTTGAAAAATTTTGTGGATAAAAGAGGAAATGGAAGATTAATGTCAAATTAAATAATATATAAGTTATATTAGCAAAGGGGTCAGGGAGATTATGAAAGACGCAAAAATAGATAATAATATTAGAGTCTTTGTTGATGAGCCAATAGGAAATATAAATGGTGATGAATTCGGTCATAGACACTATGTGGACGTTATAAAGAATATTATTGACAACTGTCAAAATGAGCAATTAAATATTGGTTTATTTGGGAAGTGGGGAGTCGGAAAAACTACAATTATAAACTTATTAAAAAATCGAATCGATAATTCAAAGAAATACAAAACAGTTATGTTTGAATGCTGGAAATATTCAAATGAGCCTATATCTTTAAAAAGAAAGTTTCTTCTAGAAGTAGCAAAACAAACGGGCGAGCCTGTCGATGAATTGATAGAATCACTTTATATAAAAGGAAATCGACAGATAAATAATCAGTCATTTCTAAAAAGTGAAGGTAACCTTAAAAAAAGCATTAAGGAAATGTTTAAAGGATTGCTATGTTCATCTATTATAATATTAATTGCTGAAGTGATTTTTTATTTATTTTTATTTAAATGGCTTCATATAGAAGGACAAATGTCAATACCGTTATTTTTCAATGCTATTGTTGTTGGGGTTATTTATTATGTAGTTAAAATATTGAAAGACTATACTTCCAATGTAACAATAACAAAGTCAAATGAAAACTTAGAGAGTTTAGAGCAATTTGAAAAGTCATTTAAAAAACTTATAAATAATTTTGTCAAAAATAATAATAAAATTATTGTTTTTGTTGATGATTTGGATAGATGTCAGAGCAAAAAAGTCATTGAAGTATTAGAGACAATAAAAACGTTTATGAATATAAAAAATTGTATTTTTATTATTGCCTGTGATGATGCAGTTTTGAAAAAAGCCCTAATTGAAGAAAAAATAGATGATACAGATTATTTAGATAAAATCTTTCAAATCAAATTGACTATACCTCCATTTAGACAAGAAAAAATTAGAGACTACGCAATTAAATTGCTAAGTAGTATAGATATAGATGTTCCTAAAGAAGAATTAAAGGAGATTGTTCATGTTCTAATTTATAAAAATGTTATGAGCCCAAGAAAAGTAAAAATACTATTAAATAACTTTATTTTGTTATACGAAATTTTTAAAAAAAGACTACAAGATAATTATTTTAGTGCAAATTTTACATTGGACTTAAAATTTCTGGCTAAAATAACTGTATTGCAGACGGAGTTTACACAACTTTATTATGATTTAGTAAATAATAATAGATTATTAGAATACGTTGAGAGAGTAAGAAGAGGAGATAATGACTTTGAAGAGTCCCAAATTAATATTTTAAGTAAATATTATTGTGTTGAAGAAGAGCAGGAGTTTAGAGTTAAGGATGAGTTTAAAGAAGCAATAGAGTACTTGTATTATACAAGCAATTATATTGTTTCACGTGAGCATATTAAAACTTATATTTATTTATCTCAAGACATGTTAAATATTTCTTATTCTGATGAATATGTAGAGAATCTTGAGAATTTAATAATTAATAAAGATATTAATGGTTTTGTCACTGAAATAAACAAGACTAAGTCTCAT